>JAJPJZ010000322.1 GCA_021323935.1 Terriglobia bacterium
CTACCATCCCGTATCTCACCGAACCTTGGTATTGTTGAGCCGAGCCTACGCCGGAGCAGTTGGCTCCGGTATGAAAACTGCCGTGGCCTGCAGCTCGCACGAACAGCCCCTCGAATGGAACATCACGACATCTCGACGCCCGCGACGGCATCGTCAACTCAGCCGGAGCGCGCTCAGCCCGGTTCGCGCACGCCGCTGAGCGCGGCGCGGCAGCCCGTGCCCGATTCACGGGCGCGATTGGAGCAGGGCTCGCTTGCCCGATACTTGAAGCTGGCCGGCATCAGCGTAATCGTCACCTGCATGCTCATGCCGCTGACCCTCATCCTGCTGCGCTTCGCGCGCGTGCGCTGGGAGATGCGCGACCCCATCCAGCGCTCAATCCAGATTGCCGGCATTGCCACCGGCGTCAGCGCGGCCCAGGTGATCATTGTGTTCCTGCTGCTGTTTTGCGCCTCGCTGCTGCTGTGTGTTCGCCTGCTCAATCAATCCTGAAGCCCGCCCAGTACCTTGGTTCATGCACTCCCGGCCAGCGGCGCACAGGTAACTGCACTTTCGTCAGGCGCGCTGCGGCGCACTGCAATGCTACGTTGGCGCTTTAAGGAGTGCTCTCATGAAAGCTGGGCAAAAGCTGGCGCCGGTGGCGCGCGGCTCACAAGGCAAGATTCTGTATTGCGAAAGCGACGCCAGGGTGATGGAAACGCAGTCGGCGATGTTTGAACGCGCCGGCTACCAGGTGGAGCGCGCGCTGGGCAGGCGCGAAGCCGAGCAATTGTGCCGCAAAGGCGGCTATGACATCGTGGTGCTGGGCCACACCTTGACCAAGGATGATCGCCACCATCTTCCCTACATGGCCAAAAAGGGACACGAGGAAACGCAGGTCATGGTGCTCCACGCCAGCGGCCGCCATTATGCCGTGGACCTCGCTATCGATTCCCGTGACGGCGAACAGGCAGTGATTCACGCGTTGAACTCGCTTGCCGAACGCAAACTCGCGCTGGTGTAGCCGCTGGCAAACTGCATGGGTCGGAAGGTGGCGCCGGAGCTCTGCGCCACCCTCGCCGGCCAGGGCCGTGGCACTACGATGCACGCCGCGTTCGCTGATCGCGCTGGGCAAAACACGCCGCCTGCAGCCGAAATTCAGTTCGTGCAGCTCAGTGCGAACTCTGAGGCGCGTCTGTCCCGTCAGACCATTTGCCGGTCCACACCATCAGGATCGTTACTCGCTCTTCAGGATCGTCGGCTGCAATGATCGGAGAGCCCGGCAGGTCCGCTCCCCACATCTGGGCGGCGTGCCCTTCGACGAAAAACATCAGGTGTGGATGCCACCGCTTGCCCTGGTCATTGAGATACTGCTGCCTGGAAGTCATGTAACACATCGCCGCCGGCGCAAGTGCGGGCAGTTCGTGTTTGTCGAGCGCCGCTGCGGTCGCCTGCAGCATCTCCGCCTTCGACTTTCCTGCCAGCAACAGCCTGGTTCGCATCAGGTAGATGGGCAAAAACGTTTGTGCCGCAGGCGGATTGAAGCAGATAGGCGCGCGCACGTTGGGATTCCAGAACTCAGGCTCGGTTGTAGCCGCGCCCCATGCGCGTTCCACGATGCACAGGAAGCCGTTCTCGCCTTTCGCCGCGGTGGTGTAGCCATCGCGTCGAAGGACCATGACCTCCGCTTTGCCGGAAATCGATGGCGGAGCAGCAGTGCGGGCAAGCGCAATTTCGGCATTCTCATCCTGTATCAGATACTTCTCCACAGGAGCCATCGCAGGATACTTCGCGGCGCTGGTCTGCGCCTGCGAATCGGCAACCCCGATCGATAAGGCGACCTGAATGACGATTGCTCCGCCGAGGACCCGCCGAATTGATCTCCGCATTTGAACCTCCCGGCCCCGATTGCAGTTGCTCGACCGCAGTGTGCCGATGGCAGCCAGTTTAGCTGCTCGCCGTGTGCGCGAACAGCCCTTGTGGAGGCACAACATGCGCGTCTTTCCTGCAGCAGCCCGCGCTGAGATCCGGCTAGGGGGCAGCACTGCGGTGCGAGACCCTGGGCTGCTCGCGGCCGGCAGTTCTTGAACTTTGCTGCAGCACAGCGCCTGAAGAGCTGTGCCGAGGGCTTCATCAACAGGTACGTTCCAAGATGAACCGCTAGGTTCGGATCATGGTCACCGTGATAACCAGGGAACGCGGTTCCCGATAAGCAAGGCGATTCTGCCTGCGGCAACGAACAATATTGCGGCGGTGAGACGGATGCTGCCGGAAAGCCTGCGATGAAAAACCTTCTGCCACAGCGTAGCGATGAGAGGGCACGCGGCGAGACCAGAGAAAAGTATGAACCAGCCGTTGGTCAGCGGCAGCGGTCCACGCGTGATCATGAGCCAGAGGCCGCCCCCGATTCCAAAAAGCCCCCAGAACCAGGCGAAGACCCAGCCTGCCCACGCTGCGATTTTGCGCCAGGTAGAACTCATCGTTCGGCAGGACTAACGTCCGCAGCACAAAAAATTCTTTGCGCCCGTCCTGGATGATCAGCTACGGAGATTGACGACAACCCTTAGCACAAGTTACACGAGGCAGAGTTCAAAAGTGCAGGATGGGTTGGCTCGTAAGCCGCTGAACCTGAAACGTTCAAAAAATGCGGTCGGGACGGGCAGATTTGAAGCGGGCCGACCGCGGCCTTAACGGCCGCTCCCCTCGCACAACGTCTTCCTTGCGCCTCCGCAACGCTGCGGCGCGAAACCTTGGGCTGCTCGCGGCCGGCAGTTCTTGAGGACTCAGATGAGGGATGAGTGCGGTGCGCGAGCGGAAAATCAATGGTCGGGGACGGGCAGATTTGAAGCGGGCCGACTGCGGCCTTAACGGCCGCTCCCCTCGCACAACGTCTTCCTTGCGCCTCCGCTACGCTGCGGCGCGAAACCTCGGGCTGCTCCCGGCCGGCAGTTCTTGAGGACTCAGATGAGGGGTGAGTGCGGTGCGCGAGCGGAAAATCAATGGTCGGGACGGGCAGATTTGAACTGCCGACCCCTCGCACCCCAAGCGAGTGCTCTACCAGGCTGAGCCACGTCCCGACGCTACCTGCATTTTATCATCGGGGCGCGGCGGGCCGGCTGCGCGCCAGTGGACCTGCTCGACGCGCGGAATCACTACACACCAGCACACCGCCCCCAGCAACAGAATGACGGTGGTGACGCCGAAGGCTACGGTAAAGCTTCCGGTGCGCTGCAGGGCAAAGCCGGTGAGCGCCGGCGCGATGGGTCCGGCGAAATTTCCCGCGAAGTTCTGCATCCCGGTCCAGCGGCCGGCAGCTTCAGGCCCGGCGAGCGATTGCGCCGCGACGAAGACATGAGAGCTGCAAACCGCAAAAAACATCGTCACCAGGATCAGCATCACGGCCGACTGCAGCGGCGTGCCGAAGTTGGCAAAAGCCAGGAACGCTGCCGCCACGCCCAGCCCGCCGCCCAGGAAGGTTTTGCGCACCCGGCTGGGATCGCCTCCGGCCCGAATCCAGCGGTCAGAAAGCCAGCCGGCGGCTGTGCAGGACGCGCTCCCCAGCAGGTAAGCGGTTGCGCCGATGGCGGCCATCCGTGGCAAGGTGAAGTGGCGCGCTCGTACCAGGTAATAAGGCAGCCAGGTGATCAGGAAATAAGAAATGTAGTTGTGCGCGAAGTGCCCGCCGCAGGCGCCCCAGGCGGCGCGCAATCGCAAAAATTGGCGAATGGAGATCGCATCGTTCAATCGCGTGCGGGCGCGGCTGCTCTGGCGTGGCATAGCAGCGAGCCATGCCGGTAACCACAGCACACTGGCGAGGCCCAGGATCACGAAGAATGGCCGCCATCCGAAGCGCGCCATCAGGTTGCCGCCGGCCAGGATGCCGAATCCCGGCCCGAGCAGCATGCCGGTGCCAATCAGCGCGTTGGCAATGCCGCGGCGGTTTTCGGGAAAATGCCCCGCCAGGATCTTGGAGTACGACGGATAGGCGATGCATTCGCCCATTCCCAGCACCAATCGTGCGCAAAGCAGCGCGGCGAAGGCATGCACGAAGCCGGTGGCCGCGGTTGCCGCCGACCACGCAAAGAATCCGGCGGCGATGATGTAGCGAACGTCAAAGCGATCGACCAGCCATCCGGCAAGCGGCTGCAGCACGGTGTAGGTCCAGAAGAAGGCTGAGAGCAGCACTCCCAGCTGCTGCGGCGAAAGCGAGAGCTCGTCTTTGAGCATGGGCGCAGCGACCGACAGGTTGGCGCGATCGATGTAGTTGAGGAAGCTGACGACGAACAGCAGCCCCAGCACCGCCAGCATCCGCCGCGACAGCCTGGGGTCCTCGGAAGACATTGGTTGGCATTGTGCTTTGGCGAGCGGCAATGCGCAAGCCCGATCTCTGATGATGTGCGCAGCAGGAAAGGACGGCCGAAGCCGTCCTTTCACAGCGAAGCTGCAGCAATCCGCAAATCAAATCAGCGGAGGCGTTGCCTGCGGAACTGCAGTCGCGGGCGCTGGCGGCGCCTGGCCAGCCTGCGGCAGGGCAGCGCCCGGTGCTGAACTTGCTGCGTCCGCGCCGCCTGGCGTGAGTGCGATGGCAGGACGGCCGAGCGAGGTTGCGCTGCTGCGCCTGCCGGTACGAGTTGCCGGCGTGAATTACTGCTCCCGAATTGAGACTTCGCGAACCTGCCCTGCCGGCGTGAGCAGCAGCGTCTTCAGTTGCCAGGGCGCGAGCTGAACTGCGGCATCAATCCGGAATGCCGGGCTGCGCAGGCGGGCCGAGGTGTGTTTTCCGGCGCGCTCCTGCAGGCGAACGATGACACCGTTTCCCGCTTCAGCGCGCTTCAGCGCCGTCACTTCAACCGATGCGGGCTGCACTTCAAACAACGATTGTTCGCGCGGCAGGTGGCCCGGGTGAGCGGAGTCGATCACGTATTCCGCCGGCGTTTGCAGCTCAAGGGCGCGGCGATCGAGGTTTATATCGGCAGCGCCGGCGCGCGCGGCCACGATCCAGAAGCGCCGCTCCTGGCGGCCCTGGTCTTGCCATGCGTTGTTGTCGTTTGCCGGAACCTGCGCAGGATTGTGGCGCGCATAAGGGGCAGAGCGCACCAGCACGGTCCGGAGCAGGCCGCCGAGGCAGTCGTAGCTGTAAGTCTGCGCATTCAACAAAGCGACGGTATGCTGCGCGCCATTCAGGTCACCCTGGACCGCGACCCAATCCTGGTACGGTTCTTCTTCGCCGTTTGCCGTGCGCTGCATGATGGCGCCCGGAACTTTTGCGCAGATTCGAGGCGAAGCCAGCGCTGTAGGAACTTCCAGCTTGAGGATTTGCTCGCGCTCATGCCAGTCAATTACGAAACGAAGCTCGATT
Source organism: Terriglobia bacterium (assembly GCA_021323935.1). Classification (GTDB taxonomy): domain Bacteria; phylum Acidobacteriota; class Terriglobia; order Terriglobales; family Acidobacteriaceae; genus JAFAIN01. Next base: position 5,339 of record JAJPJZ010000322.1, read on the forward strand.
ACGTCGATGGCGGCGAATTCGGCGACGTCAATGACGATTTCCGAATCACGCCAGCGGCCCCGCTGCCGCGTGACGCGCGTGTGAGCGCCATTTTCGATCACGGTTGCGCTCTCAAATGTGGGGCGGCCCAGTTCATCGCGGAATGAATTGACCCCGTGCGCCCAGGTGTCGCTCTTATCGGCGATCACGACCAGGCTCATTGCCGAAGCCAGCAGTTCGCCGCCATCGACCTTGATGGAGGAGAGACCAAAGCCGCTTCTGTTCACCACTGCGCGTTCAGGAAACTCTGCCGGACCGGAAGGATCGCCGTGGGCGAGATTGAACACGCGATAACCGCAGGCGGGCAATTCGACCCATGCTGAAAGGCGCGGCCAGAACTGCGTCATGGAATCTGCCGGCCGCCACTGGATTGGAACTGGAGCGCCGCTTTCCGCCACCAGGTGGCTGATGGGCTCGGGATCGTTTGCGGGGTTCTGCTCAGTGTGGAATTCGAGCAGCGCTTTTCGTGGCCAGGGCAGCGGGTTGAAGGCGAAGACCGCCGATTCAGGAACGTTGCGCAAATCCACTTGCCGAGCCATCGCTTCGAGCGCCATCACTTTTTGCTGCTGCGCGGTGTTGCAGGCGCCGCCGACTGCGTCGAGCACATCCTGGTAATCGTGATAGAGCGCAGTGCCGGCCAGCATGTCATGAAACTGGTTAAACGCCAGGTTCCACCATGCCTCGGCATATGGCGAGGCGGCGTAAGCATGACTGGCGGTGTGGGCGGACGCGAGCGAAATGGTTTCAGCCTGCGCCAGCCAGCGCTCCGCGCGCCGGTTGAGCGCCTTCACCTCGCCGGCCGCGGAATAACATCCGCGCGCGTGGTGCTGCAGCTCAGTGTTGACGACAGGCAGGTCGCGCACTGCTGGGGCAGCTTCAATCGCGGCAAAGAACTGCCGCAAGGTGCTGAACCGCAGCTCCGGCAGGCTTTGGTCGTGCTGCATCTCGACCACTTCGGCGATCTGCCGCCTGGTTACGCCGCCGCCGTGGTCGCCAACACCCAGAAAGAACGCGGCGTGGTTGAACCCCGGTGCGAACACCGTCCCGGCCTGGTTCGGAATGTCGCTCGCGGGCGAGCTGTAGCTTCGCCAGATGCGCAGGGCCAGCACGCGCGATCCATCAGGCCCTTGCCACCAGAACAGGAACGGTATGCCCGGCATCTCTTTTTCGTTAGGGCGCATGAATACGTAATAACGGTAGCCGGCGCTGCGCAAAATGGTGGGCAGCCCCCAGGCATGGCCGAACGAATCAGGATTGAAGCCGATGTTGACATCGACCCCGAGTTCGCTTCGGCAGTAGGGGGCGCCATAGAGCGCCTGGCGGGCGAAGCTTTCCGTGGAAGGAATATTGCAATCGGGCTCAACCGGCCAGCCTCCGACCACCTCCCATCGCCCTTCGCGAATTCGCTGCTGAACTTCGCTGAACATCGTCGGGTCTGACTGCCGTACCCAGCGATAGTGCTGCGCCGAGGAATGCGAGTAGCAGAAGGCGGGATGCTCTCGCATGCGATCGAGCGCACTGCGAAACGTAGTGAGCGCCAGGTTTGCGCCGTCTCGCCAGGGCCACAACCAGGCCGCATCGATGTGCGAATAGGCAATGATGTGCAGCACCCTTCGCCCGCTGGGCTGCTGCGCGCCTGCTCCGACTCCGGAAGCGGCTGCGGCAATCGCGCCGCCTGACGCGATAAGGAATTGGCGACGTGTAGGCATGGGAAGTTATTGCAGCAGGTCGCGCAGCAGCGAAGGCTCGGCATTGCCGCCGCTGATGATTGCGACGGTGAGCGCGGCAGGCGGCAACTCATCCCGGTGATAAAGCCAGGCCGCGCTGGTTACGGCGCCGCTGGGCTCGGCAAGCACGCGGCCTTCGAGCAGCAGGCGACGCATCGCCTGGCGGATTTCGTCATCGGAGACGGTCACGACGTCATCCACGAACTGGCGGATGTGCTCAAAGTTCAAATCACCGACGGATTGCGTGCGCAATCCATCTGCAATCGTTTGCGAGGTCTGCTCAGCCGGCAGCGTGACCTTCCGGCCGGCACGAAAGCTTTGCTGCGCGTCATTGGCCGTGGCAGGTTCGACGCCGATGACTTTGACGCTGGGCCGCGTGAGCTTGATCGCGGCCGCCACGCCGCTGATGAGGCCGCCTCCGCCGATTGGCACCAGAACACTGGTGACCTCCGCCAGGTCCTCCAGGATTTCCACGGCGATGGTGCCCTGGCCGGCGATGATGAGCGGATCGTTATAGGGGGGAATGACGCAGTAGCCGTGCTGTTCAGCGAGTTGCTCAGCCCGTTGCTGACGCTCAGAGCTGGCCGGACCAACGAATTCGACTTCCGCGCCCAGGGCGCGCGTGGCATCAGCTTTGATTTGGGGCGCGGTGCGCGGCATCACGACGACAGCTTTCGCACCGACCGCGCGGGCGGCATAGGCCACGCCCTGCGCATGATTGCCGCTGGAATACGTGATGACGCCGCGCGAGCGCTGCTGCTGGGTGAGCGATGCAATCTTGTTATAGGCGCCGCGCAGCTTGAAGCTGCCGATGGGCTGCAGGCTTTCAAGCTTAAGGTAAAGCTCGCCGCGTTCGGTTCCCTGCGGAAATCGAACGAGCGGCGTGCGTACCGCGACGCCATGAATTTGCTGCCGTGCGGCCTTGATGTCTGCAAGGGTGATCACGGTGGGTTGGCCGTCAGATCTCGAGGATTACGGGCATGATGAGCGGGCGCCGTTGCGTAGTTTTCGCAATCATGCGCTTCAAGTCCTGGCGGATTTTTTCTTTGATGACTCCGTAGTCGCGCTTTTCTTCTTCGCTTGAAAGCTCAAGGGTCTGCATCACGGCCTGGCGCGCCTGCTCGATGAGGCCATCTTCGGCGGCGGCAGCGAAGCCGCGCGTCACTATCTCAGGGCTCGCCTCCACCCGGCCGGTCAGCTTGTTGATCGCCAGAATCGGCAGCACGATTCCGTCTTCGCTCAAATGGCGGCGATCGCGAATTACGAGGTCTTCAACCACTTCGCCGAGCGAGCCGGAATCAATGCACACACGGCCCACCGCAACCTTGCCCGCCTTGCGCGCGCCCAGTTCGTCGAACTCGAGGATGTCGCCGCTTTCGAGCATCAGCACCTGGCCGACGGCGCCGTGCATCGAGGCGGCCAGCTCTCCGTGGCGGCGAAGCTGGCGGTATTCGCCGTGAATGGGAATGAAGTAGCGCGGCTTCACCAGGTTGATGATCAGCTTCAGCTCTTCCTGGCTGGCGTGCCCGCTCACGTGCACCGGCGGGTTGGAGCCATCGTCATAAATGACGTGCGCCTCACGCCGGTAAAGGTGATCGATCATGCGATAAATCGCCTTCTCGTTGCCGGGAATGATGCGCGAGGAGAGCACAACCGTATCGCCGCGTTCAATGCGCGCGTGCTTATGGTTATCGACGGCGGAGCGCGAGAGCGCCGACATGGGCTCGCCCTGCGTTCCGCTGATCAGCACGCAGCTGCGCTCCGGCGGCAGGTTTTTCAACTCGCCGGGATGGACGACCAGGCCAGGAGGCGCATCGATGTAGCCGAGGTCCTGCGCAATCTCGCTTGATTCGGTCATGGAGCGGCCGACCAGCGCGATCTTGCGGTTGTAGTCGTGCGCCAATTCGAACGCCAGCTTGATGCGATGAATCGATGACGAGAAGCACGAGATGAACAGCCTGCGCTCGGTGCGCGCGAAGACTTCATCGAACTTGCGCCGCACCGCGCGTTCGCTCGGCGTGTAGCCGGGCCGCTCCACGTTGGTGGAGTCCTGAAACAGCGCCAGCACGCGCTCCTTGCCGTACTCAGCGAACGAGTGCAGATCAAACAGGCGGTTATCGGTCGGCGTGGGATCGACCTTAAAATCGCCGGTGTGAATGATCACGCCGAGCGGCGTATGGACCGCCAGCGCCACGCAATCAACCAGGCTGTGCGTTACCTGGATGGGATGGATAGTGAATGGCCCGAGGCGAAAGCGCTGATTGGGCTGGATTTCGTTCAGGACCGCTTTATCGAGCAGCCCGTGTTCTTCAAGCTTGTTCTCGACATACGCCAGCGTGAACTCGGTGGCATACACCGGCACCTTGAGCTCATTCAGAATCCACGGCAGTCCGCCGATGTGGTCTTCGTGCCCGTGCGTCAGGATAATCGCGCGCACATGCTGCTTGTTCTCGATTAAATAGCTGATGTCGGGCACCACGATGTCCACGCCCAGCAACTCCGACTCCGGGAACATCAGCCCCGCGTCGATCACAATAATGTCGTCATCCCAGCGAACCGCCAG
>JAJPJZ010000088.1 GCA_021323935.1 Terriglobia bacterium
GCCCGATGTGTACGAAGGCTCGCCCGCGCCGGTGGTGGCGCTGATGTCAACCGGCCCGAAAGCCGCGGCTTTTGCCGTGCTGCTTCGCATCCTGTTCGGCGCCAATCTCCCGGGCTGGTTCTGGCTGGCGTGGATCGCGGCCGCGCTCAGCATGACGCTGGGCAACATCGGCGCGCTGGTGCAAAACAACGTGAAGCGCCTGCTGGCCTATTCCTCGATTGCGCATGCCGGATACCTGCTGGTGGCGTTTTGCGCGGCTCGCGTCGGCATTGGCGCTGCCATCTTCTACACCGCGGCCTATGCTGCCATGAACGTGGGGGCGTTCGCCATCGTCAGCCACTTCGCCTCGGCGGGCGAGCGCTACGTTACGCTTGACGACTACTCCGGACTCGGCCGCAAGCAGCCGCTGCTGGCGGCCTGCCTTACGCTGCTGCTGCTCTCACTCATCGGTATTCCCGTCACCGGCGGGTTTTTTGCCAAGTTCTACGTGTTCAGCGCGGCGCTGAACGCCAACCTGGTAGGACTGGCGCTGATTGCGGCGGTCAACAGCGCCGTCGCAGCGTATTATTACCTGCGGATCGTCGTCGTGATGTACATGCGTGACGATGCCGCCAGCTCAGCCCCGGCCACTCCGATCCCGCTCTCGCTCGCCTTTGTGCTGCTCATCAGCATCGGCCTCACTATCTACCTCGGGGTCGCGCCCAACAGGATCCTGGGCTGGGCAAACCAGGGCGCGCATGAGCTCACCAATTCCGTTCCGGCCGCAGAAGCTGACCTCAACTCGATGCGCTGAGCATCCACCCAGGCCATCGTTTCATCGCAACATGGCAGGAGCAGATGCCATGGCACTTCGCAGCGGAGCAGAATCAGGCAGCGGCGGAACACGCGGCAAACGCGGCGGCGCAGGCCTGGCGGGAGCAGGCGCGCAGAGCGGGGCCGGAGGGTCGCGCGTCAGCAAAGCCGGGAACAAGAAGAGCGCAACCAAACCTCAAGGCCCGAAGCCGAAAAGCTGATCGCGTGAAGCGCCAGTCCAAGTCGCAGCGCACTGCTGCGGAGTTCATTCCGCCGGGAGCCTCGCTTGACGAAGTGCGCCGCGCGGCCGCCGGCTGCAAAGCTTGCGATCTTTGGAAGCTCGGCACCCAGACCGTCTTTGGCGAAGGCGCGCGCCATGCCAAAGTGATGTTCATCGGTGAGCAGCCGGGCGACAAGGAAGACCTTGCCGGCAAGCCCTTCGTGGGGCCGGCCGGCGCCGTACTCGACAAAGCGCTGGCGGCCGCCGGAATTTCACGCGAAGACATTTACGTCACCAACGCGGTCAAGCACTTCAAATGGGAGCCGCGCGGCAAACGCCGCATCCACAAAAAGCCGAACGCGCTTGAAGTCGCTGCCTGCCGGCCTTGGCTCGACCGCGAAATCGAACTCACCCAGCCTGAAGTGGTGGTCGTTATGGGCGCCACTGCGGCGCAGGCGCTGCTCGGAAGGCAATTCAAGGTGACGCAACAGCGCGGGCGGCTGCTGGATTCGAACCTGGCGCCGCACGTCATCGCCACCGTGCATCCGTCTTCCATCCTGCGCGCTCCCGATGACGAAACCCGCCATGCCGAAATGGCCAGCTTCATTGACGACCTGCGGGTGGTCGCGCGGGCGATGAAACAGCGAACCAGACGGGCAGCTTAGGGTCGAGTTGCTCATGCAGCAAGCGGGCGGTATGCGCGCATCCCATTGAATGTGGGTCTTCCCGGCTTACTACAGAATCGCTACTCGATTTCCATTATCGGCAGCGTAGCTGCGCTCGTCGGCGGCTACATTCTGAGCAAGATCAGCCATGTCATTGTTGACCACGCCAGCGGCGATGAAGCGGTCCACTACCGGCGACGCAAAGCGGCCAACACGCTGCTCGGAATTGCGGTGGTGGTGGCAATTTTTTGCCTGTGGGTGCACCACCTTCAGCATGCCGGCACGTTCGCAGGCCTGGTCGGCGCCGGCCTGGCTGTCGCGCTGAAGGAGCCGCTGCTCGCCATCGCCGGCCGCATCGCCGTATTCGCGGGCCACATGTATAACGTGGGCGACCGCGTGGAGATCCAGCAGATGAAGGGCGACGTGATCGATGTGGGATTTTTCTACACGCGCCTGATGGAGATCGGCAACTGGGTGGGCGGCGACCAGGCCAGCGGACGCATCGTGCAGTTCAGCAATTCGCTGATCTTCGGCACGCCGGTGTTCAACTACACGCAGAACTTCGGCTACATCTGGGACGAAATCGAGCTGCCGGTCACGTATTCCAGCGACACCAAGGCGGCGAGCAAAATCCTGCTCGAGGTCGGTACCGAATACACTGAAAAGTTCCTGAAGGGCGCTCAGGCCGCGTTGCAGAAGATGCAACGCTATTTCCTGGTTCCACGGTTCGAGTTGAAGCCGGTGGTCTATATCGAGGTAACCAGCAACTGGGTGTCGCTGAAAATGCGCTACGTGGTCGATCCCAAAGAGCGCCGCAACGCCAAGAATTTCCTGTGGCGCGAAATCTTCGGGCGCATGCAAAAGCGCCAGGACATCACCATCGGCTCTTCTACCATGGATTTGACGGTGCGGCCGGCGGAGCAAAAGCAGGCAGAGCAGCCGGGGGAAGATTCA
>JAJPJZ010000052.1 GCA_021323935.1 Terriglobia bacterium
AAGTCGCCAACGCCACTTGCTGGCGGGTCGGCCAGCCATCCTTGCCAGCCATTTGCGCCGCCAGCCATAGCATCCAATCCGCACGTTCGCAGGTCGCCAACGCTTCAGCCAGCGTTTTATCGCCAACCCATTCCATCGCTTCTTCACAGGCGTGGAGGTCGCTTAACAACTGCTGCAATGGAGCCACAGGGCACCTGCCTTCGCCAGCGCAGCCCGAATGTTGCATCCGAGCGAGTGAGGGATCGGGATAGCGCCGTCACAACATCCGCATACGAGGCCGAACGGGTCTTTGCCCTCATGCTCATCGACCCAGTTCTGCATTTCAGCAAGGGCAGCTTTCAGGGCTTCTACTAGCTCCGGTGCGGCAGCAATGAGACGGGCGCGGGCTTCGGCGTCGTGCCGCGAGGAATCCTCGACCAGCGCCAGCACCTCTCCCGCGTCGCGGCTCTCGACAATCCAGAATTTCGAGCTTTCCGAAATCGTGAGATCGACATCCGAATAGGCGTCACGTGGGATCGCTTCGTAATTCCACGGCCCAGGCGTGTGTGCGGCTACGCGGGTAGTCATGAGGCACCGCCTTCGCGGGCATGCTCGGCCGCGGCGGCTTCGTCGTAGTTGCGGCGCTGGTGCTCCTCGATCGCCTCGATGCGGCGCATGACGTCACGATGGGACATGCGCCAGGAGCCGCGGGGAAGCTGGGCGATGAAGGCGAACTTGAAATCCTGGTAGACGCGGGCGGCGCGCTCGTTATCGCTGAGCGCGTCGCAGCAGAGAGCGAGCGCGAGCTGCGAAGGCCCGGAGCCGGCGTAGCCCCACTCGAAGCCGGTGGGAGAATGGTCGCGCACGTGGAGGCAGAGCGGCAGCTCGTAGATGCGGCCGTCGCCGTGGCGGACCAGGACTTCGACGCCGGTGGGGGTGCGCACGCCGAGGTATTCGCGCTCGGGCACGTATTGCCGGGTGGGAGGCGCGGCCGAGCCGGGGATGCGCTCGGCCAGGAGAGCGTAGCTCTTGGCGGGTTCAGTTGAAGCGGCCACTCGAAATCTCCGAATCGAGATTCCGGTTGCCGTCAAATCCGGCCGCTTTTATGCTCGTTCAGCGGCTTAGGCTAGTGCGCGATTCGCCTGCGCTCGGAGCACCGGCTTAGAAGGCCGGTGCTCTTTCCAATTGAGCTACGCCCCCATTTCGCAGCCGGATCCTTGCGTATTGAGCTGTGCGCTCTCAGCTTGTCGTGGACAGGCTGGCGAAGGCTATTCTAGCAATCTGCTGCCCGGCAACCCACGGAAAGGCTGCAGGCAAAGCGTCTGCTACCCTACCCACTTGCTGCGACCGATGAGCCGAATTTCGTGTGCTGCGCTGGCTGCCATGCTGGCGGGATGCGCCACGCCCGGGCCGCCACAGCCGCCCAGCCTCGCCCTGCCGCAACACGTCGCCGACCTTGAAGCGCGCAGGCAGGGCAACCGCGTGCTGCTCACCTGGAGCCCGCCTTCTCAAACCACCGATAAATTGCGCATACGCGCCGCCGGCCCGACCGCTGTTTGCGAGCAAATCGAGCCTGATTTCGCGGCCGCAACTTCCGCGAGCAGCAACTCCAGCATGCAGCAATGTTCCCCGATTGTTGCTACGGTCCCGCCTGCGGACCTCCATGCGGCAGCCGGCAGGCCGGCGCCTGCGCAGCGCAGCACAAACCCTTCGCAGGCGCAGCGAGTGACTTACGCGGTTGAAATTCCCCCTGAACTCGGCCGCAAGTATCCCGATGGCGCGGCCGTGTTCTACGTGGAAGCCCTGAACCCGCAAGGACGTGGCGCCGGGTTCTCGAATCCCGCCGCGGTTCCGCTGGCGCCCGCGTTCGAGCCTCCCGCAGGCCTGGCAGCCGCAGCGACAAAGAACGCAATTCAGCTTACGTGGACACCCATCCAAGCTCCCGCGGTTGACCGCGTGCGGCTCACCGGCTATCGCATTGAGCGAAGCGAAGGGGGCGCGCAAATGCCTGACGAGCACCTGCTGGTAAAAGCAGGAACTCCGAGCGACGGCCATGTTGCCGATACGCAGTTCGCCTGGGGCAAGCAATATCAATATCGCATCGCGGCACTGACCGGCGTCTTCGCTGCCGATGGCCGTCAGGTTGCCGAAGTGCAGGGCGAGTGGTCGCAACCCGTCGCAATCACCGCCCGCGACGTTTTCCCGCCGTCGCAGCCTTCCGGCCTGCAGGCCGTCTTCACCCAAGTTGGCGCGCAGGGCTACATTGACCTCACCTGGCTTCCAAACATCGATCCTGATCTGGCCGGCTACGTGGTTTATCGGCGCTCTGAGAGCGGCGCGCCTGAGCGGCTAAATTCAGAGCTGGTCAAAGCGCCGGCTTTCCGCGATACGGCGGTTGTGCCCGGCACGCGATACAGCTATTCGGTTTCAGCCGTCGATGTGCGGGGGAACGAAGGCCCGCGCTCGCAAGAAGCCAGTGAGTTGGTCCCGAAACCCTGAGTCGCGGGCGCGTGTACTATAGACCGTCGCCACGTAGATCGATGAAATATTGTCGCTACAACCTCGAAAACGGTAGCTGCTACCGGCTGGTGGAAGTGCTGGGAGAGCAGGAAATGATCACCCGCCCGCTCGAGCTGCCGGTCGAACGCCGCCGGCGCGCTTCGCAGCAGGACATCAAAAACCTGGCGCCTGAAGCGCTCGGCGCGGCGCGCCTGCTCGCGCCGGTTACGCCATCAAAAATCGTCTGCATCGGCCGCAACTACCGCGAGCACGCCAAGGAACTCGGCAATGAAGCGCCATCCGAGCCGCTGATCTTCCTGAAGCCGCCGTCGTCGCTCAACTCGCCGGGCGCGCCCATCCGCCGGCCGAAAATCTCAAAGCGCGTTGATTTCGAGGGCGAACTCGGCGTGGTCATCGCCAAGACCTGCTCCTACGTTCACCACGATGAACCCGTCCGGCCTTACATTCTGGGCTACACCTGCGTCAACGACGTCACGGCGCGCGACCTGCAGCAGACCGACAGCCAGTGGACGCGGGCCAAAGGCTTTGACACGTTCTGCCCGGTGGGACCCGTGGTCAGCAACGAACCCGACCCATGGGCTGGCATAGAGTTAACCACTCGCGTCAACGGCGAAGTTCGCCAGCACGGCAACACCCGCGATTTCATCTTTCCTATCGACGTACTGATCCGCTACATCTCGCGCATCATGACACTCAATCCCGGCGACCTGATTGCGACCGGCACGCCGGCCGGTGTAGGTCCGCTGAATGCCGGCGACCTGGTCGAAGTTACGGTTGAGGGGATTGGGACGCTGGCCAACGTCGTGGTGGATGAATAGCCGCGCGGGCATTCGCAGACTCGATACGCTACCATCAGCTTGATGACCACAACCACCACGGGCGCGAAATCGCGCGAGCTGCAGCGCCGCGCCGAAGCGGCCATTCCGGGCGGCGTGAACTCGCCGGTGCGCGCCTTTCAATCGGTGGGCGGCGAGCCTGCATTCATCGTCAAAGGCAAGGGTGCGCGCATCTGGGATGCAGACGGCAAGAGCTACATTGATTACGTCAGCTCCTGGGGCCCGCTGATTCTGGGCCATGCGGCGCCTGAAGTTGTGGAGGCCGTGATGGCCGCGGCGCGCAACGGCACGAGCTTTGGCGCTTCAACGCCAGCCGAAGTTGAACTGGCGGAGGCGGTTCTGGCCGCCTACCCGGCGATGGAGAAAGTGCGCTTCGTCAGCTCCGGCACCGAGGCCACCATGTCGGCCATTCGGCTGGCGCGCGCTTACACCGGCCGTAAGCGAATCATCAAGTTTGAAGGCTGCTACCACGGCCACGCTGATTCACTCCTGGTGAAGGCGGGCTCGGGAGTGGCCACCCTCGGCATTCCCGGCTCGGCAGGCGTGCCTGAAGAGTTGGCCCAGCTCACGATTGCGCTGCCCTACAACAACCTCAAGGCAGTTGAGCAGGCGTTTAAGCAATTCAAAGGCGAAATCGCCTGCGTGATTGTCGAGCCGGTAGCCGGCAACATGGGCTGCGTGCCCCCGGCGCCGGATTTCCTTGATGGGCTGCGCTACCTTACTTCGCGCGAGGAAGCGCTGCTCATTTTCGATGAAGTCATGACCGGCTTTCGTCTGGCGCTGGGCGGCGCGCAGGAGCTTTACGGCACGCGGCCCGACCTGACCACGCTGGGCAAGATCATCGGCGGCGGATTGCCGGTAGGCGCCTATGGCGGGCCTGCGGAGATCATGGACCTGGTGGCGCCGCTTGGCCCCGTGTATCAGGCGGGGACGCTTTCAGGCAATCCCCTGGCGATGGCGGCCGGCGTGGCGACGATAAATTTTTTGTGCGAACACCGCGAGGTCTATTCGCGCATGGAGCGGCTCACGTCAACCCTGGTTGCCATGGTGCTTGACGCCGCGCGTGACGCCGGCGTCGCCATGGTCGCAAATCGTGTCGGCTCCATGTTCACATTCTTCTTTTCTTCTGACGCCGTGAGCGACTGGTCGTCAGCCGCCAAATGTGATGTTCGGCAGTTTTCCCGGTTCCATGCTGCCATGCTGCACGCCGGCATCTACCTGCCGCCTTCGCAGTTCGAGGCTGCATTCATGAGCGCCGCGCACACCGCCGAAGATGTGAGCGAGACGGTGGCTGCAGCCACAGAGGCGATGCGCGAACTGGGCGCGTGAGCTGCAGGTTTCGGTTTGCTAATTTATTGAAGCAAAATGCCTGCCGCCGGCATTTAATACCAGCAGGAAAATAGCCGATGAAACCAGCGCCCTTAGCCTCTTTCCCCAGAATGAACCCGCCGCAATGAACAGTGTTCCGCTTACTTCGGCCTTCGTCGCGGGCCTGATCTCGTTTCTTTCACCGTGCGTGCTGCCGCTGGTGCCGGGCTACATCTCCATGATTTCAGGCGCGGGCGTAGAAGAGCTGCGCGCGGGCGACCAAAAGCTGCTGCGCCGCGTGCTGTTTCAATCGGCAATGTTCATCCTGGGCTTCAGCCTGGTTTTTATCGCATTCGGCGCCAGCGCCACCGCTATTGGCCAATTCACGCGCACCTATCGCTACCTGCTGGCGCCCATCGCCGGCGCCGTGATCATCATTTTCGGGCTGCACCTCACGGGGATTTTAAAAATCAAGGCGCTCTATGCCGATAAGCGCCTGCACAGCGCCGGCAAAGGCTCGAGCGCGTTTGGCGCGTTTGTGATCGGCTTTGCCTTTGCCTTCGGCTGGACGCCATGTATCGGCCCCATCCTCGGCGCCATCCTTACGTTTGCCGCCGCGCAGGATACCGTCTCCAAAGGCGTAATCCTGCTCACCGTGTATTCCGCCGGCCTGGCGGTTCCCTTCCTGCTCACCTCGCTGGGGGTGGAGCGTTTCCTGGCCTTCTACGGCCGCTTTCGCCGTCACCTTCACGCCGTTGAAGTTATCAGCGGCGTGCTGCTCATCGTGATCGGCGCACTCATCATGACCAGGCATTTCACGCTGCTTTCGGGATATTTATCGTTCCTCAATCGTTTTGCTATGTAGGGCGCTCGAAGCTGAAGCCGCGTAAAATGTAGATGATGAGCCCTGACCTGATTGTTATTGAGAGCTTTGACAGCCAGCCGGAAGCCGCGCTGGCCAAGGGAGCCCTGGCATCGGCAGGCATTGAGGCCATCATTCAGGCTGATACGGTGGGCGGAATGCGTCCGCACATTGCCATGACTGGCGCGGGATATCGCCTGCTGGTGCGGAAAGAAGACGCGAGCGATGCCTGGAACGTGCTGGAATCCCGGCCGCTTCTCCGCGAGTTTGACCTTAACAGTGAAATTGGCTGATTGGGCGGTTAGTGCATGCACAGTGACCCGTTAACGAATAACGACAGGCCGTCGGCCGATCAGCCGGTTACGCCCGGCGCTGACCTGCCTTCCGCAGCGCCGCCTGCTCCTGAAGGCCCGCGTCGCAGCAGCGCGCGCGACGCCGTCGTGCTCTCCGTCATTGTCATTGTGATTGCGGTAATGATCTGGTCGGCCGTGCGCGTGTCTCAGCGCCGCGGCCCGCAACCGGCGGTCACGCCCGGCGCCACTCTGATCGGGAAAACCGCGCCCAACTTTCAGCTCACTACGCTTGACGGCAAGCAGGTAAGCCTCACGGATTTTCGCGGAAAGGCAGTCCTGCTGAACTTCTGGGCCACCTGGTGCGGACCCTGCCGCATTGAAATGCCCTGGTTCGTTGACCTGCAAAAAAAGTACGCACCGCAGGGCTTTGAAATCGTGGGCGTCGCCATGGACGACAGCGGCGAAAAGGCAATCAAGGAGTTCACTCAGCAGGTCGGCACCAACTACACCATCCTGCTCGGCAAAGATGCTATCGGCGACGCTTACGGCGTTGAAGGCATGCCCACCAGCTTCTTCATTGCTCGCGACGGAAAAATCATTGACCAGACCCTTGGCCTCGCCAGCAAGAAAGAGCTCGAAGACCGCATCGAGCGCGCGCTGGCCTCCGGCCCTCAGAGCTCCATGGCCGGCGTCCCGGCGTCGCCGTGGGCTGCGGTAGTGAGTTCAGCCGCGGCGCAGAAGAAGCAGGCATTGCGGAACGGCCTTCGATGGGTACAGCCAAAATGATCCGTGCCATCGCACTTCGCATGCTGCCCGTCTTGATCATTGCTAGTGCGGCGGCGGCGCAGCTTGGAAGTGAGCCGCTGCGCAATCAAAAGCAGTTCGTGGTATTTGAGGGCGCCGGCACCACGGCGGTAGAAATCGGCAAGACCGGGCACGTTGATTTGCGCTTTCGCGTGCTGCGCGGCGATCACGTCAACTCAAACCAACCCGGCTCTGAACTGCTGATCCCGACCAGGCTTTCGCTTTCTTCGCCGAGCGACGTGCTGGTCGGCAACATCTCATATCCGCCCGGCCAAAAGCTCACGCTGGCCATTGCTCCCGATGAAAAACTGAGCGTTTACAGCGGGTCCTTCAACATCGGGGCTGACGTTACCCCTACACGCAAGGCGGCGCCGGGCAATTACCGCGCGCATGGCCAGCTTCGCTACCAGGCCTGCAGCGACCGCGCCTGCTATCCGCCGCAAAATCTGCCGGTGGAATTTGATTTCAAAGTTGTCCGCCCATCGAAAGCAGCCCGCCGCAACCCGGCGCAATCGCCGCACGCTCACTAGCTCCTCTTCAATTCGCGTTACCAGAGCATCGCTCCCGCGCACGCGCAGCGCACTCGAACGAAATTGACGAGGGACTTGCAAAGTGTTTACGCGCTGTTGACACACTCCGCACTCCGCCAACCTAGGTTTGCTTCACGGACTAGTTGCCGTGCAGGAGATGCAATGAAAAACGTGGAGCGCAACAAAAGCAATGGCACTGATCGCCGTTCATTTCTCAAAACAGGCGCGGTAGGAGCGGGAGCCGCCGCATTAGGCGCAACTCTTCTGCCTTCAACCATGGCCGCGCTCGATTACGATTCAGATTCCGGGCCGGCGATCACCAAGGGCGATATCGCCATCCTCACTTTCCTGAGCGCATTGGAACAGGTAGAAGCTGACCTATGGATTCAATACGCGGAACTCGGCGGCGCCACCAACCAGGGGCTTTCGCCGATTGACCTCGAGCTGAACGGCCGCAGGATTGAAACCGGCCTGGCGCCGAACTACATCACGGCGTTGCTCGCGCTCGACGGTGATATGCCGCAGTACATCGCCGATAACACCGACGACGAAATCAGCCACCACCGCTTCCTCAATAATTTTCTTGCGGCCGTCGGCGGCGAGCCTATTGATCTGGGCCCCTTTGCCGTGCTGCCTCCGAGCCGGGTTACCGGCGTGCCGCAGAACCACCGGCTGACCAACCTTCAGCAATTGACCGTCGATACGTCGTGGTGGACGCGTTACCGCAGCGCGGCTGCCAATCCCGACCTGGGCGGCAGCTTTGAAAACGCCGTGCCTGACCTGGCCCGCGGCCAGCATCCGGCAATTCCGCGCAGCGATGCTGACCTCACCCTGAACTCTGACGGCACTCCCACGAACCACCTGCAAGCCATTGCGAACACCGCCGGCTTCCACTTTGCCTTTATCGAGCAGGGCGGCACCAGCCTGTATCCAACCCTGGCGCAGAAGGTCACGAACCTCACCGTGCTGCGAGTGCTGTTGAGCATCGGCGCATCCGAAGTCATGCACTTCCAAACCTGGCAGGATAAAGCCGGCAACGCGCCCAACATCTCCGACGGCAATCTCTCCTTCCCCAACCTCAACAATGGCGTGGATCCCAACAATGGCAGGTCGGGCAGCTCCATCGCTGACCTGTTTCAGACCAACCTGATCATGCCTGAACCAACGATCTTCCTGGATCGCAAGTTCGGGCCGGTCTCCATCATCCGTCCAACTTCCACAGCGCAGTCGGGAGCAGTGGCAGCAGTGGCCAGCTTCGAACAAGACGGCCTCTTCCGCGATCCTGCAACCGGCCGGAGCACCGGCATTGTGGATGTGCTGATGCGCCTGGCTGAAAAGGCCGATGCGGCGGCTCGCCGCCTGTAACCACAATCACCGGCAGAAGCGTGCCGGCCACTGAGAGCGTAACCCCGCCGGCCCGCGATTGCACATGCGGGCCTCGCCTTTGAGGCGAGTGTTCGTGCTGCTGCGGTGATACGCTGTCGGCTTCGCATGCCGGCCCCCGCGCACCACGCCCGCGTTGCAGCCGAAGCCAAGCTCGCCCGCAAGCTCGGCCTGTTCGACGCCACCATGCTGGTCATGGGCGGAATTGTCGGCTCCGGCATCTTCATCAACTCCTACGTCGTGGCCAACCGGGTGCACACGCCTGCGCTCATCCTGGCGGCGTGGGCAGTGGGAGGCGTCATCGCGCTGCTCGGCGCGTTTATCTATGCCGAGCTCTCTGCGCGGATGCCTGAAGTCGGCGGCCAGTACGCCTACATCCGTGAGGCTTACCACCCCGGCATTGCCTTCCTCTACGGCTGGGGACTGTTGCTGGTGACGCAGACCGGCGGCATGGCCGCGGTTTCGATCACATTCGCGCGCTACACGCTTGAACTCACCGGCGCGCACCTGCCTGACGCGCTGGTGGCCGTGCTCGCGCTTGCCGTGCTCACCGTGATCAACTGCCTTGGCGTGCGCACCGGAGGCACGGTGCAGAGCGCGCTGATGGTAATGAAGATCGCTGCCATCACCGCGCTGGTTGTGCTTGGCTGGGCGCTGGTCAGCCATTCGCAGTGGACCTGGACGCCCCTGCTCGACCACGGCACCGGAACGGCCGGCGCCTTCGGCAGCGCCATGATTCCGGTGCTGTTCAGCTACGGCGGCTGGCAGACTTCCTGCTTCATCGCCGGCGAAATGCGTCGCCCTGAGCGCGACCTGCCGCGCGGGCTGCTTATCGGCGTGGTTGGCGTGATCGTGCTCTACGTCGCCACGGCGTTTGTTTACGTTCGCGCGCTGGGAGCTGCAGGATTAGCGGCGACAAGCACGCCGGCGTCTGCCGTCATGCGGCTTGCGCTGGGCCAGACCGGCTCACGCTTCATGGCCGCCACCATTGCAGTCTCAGGGCTGGGCTTCCTGAGCCAGTCGATCCTCACGGCGCCACGGGTTTACTTCGCCATGGCGGAAGACGGCCTGTTTTTCCGCGCGATTGCCACTGTCAGCCGGCGCACGCGCGTGCCCGTCGTAGCAATCATTCTGCAATCGCTGTGGACCATGGTGATTGCGCTCAGCGGCAAGTACGAACAGATCCTGAACTACGTGGTCTCGGTCGATTTCATCTTCTTCGGGCTCACCGCGACCACGCTGTTCGTATTCCGTTATCGCGACCGCCACGCGCAATTCGCCGGTGTCGCGCCAAGAGCCTCCGGCCGCGGCAGCGGCGGCTTTCGCGTGCCCGGCCACCCATTCTCTACCGCGATGTTTACCGCTGCCTGTTTCCTGGTGGTCGGCAACACCATTTATCACTATCCCGCCAACAGCATGATCGGCGTCGCCATCCTGGCGGCGGGCGTCCCCGTGTACCTGCTGTGGCGCCGGCCGCGGTAATTCACCCAGGTTGAGGTGCTCGGGCCGAATGCCCGGCTGCCGCGCGCAATCAAACTTGAATAGTGACCAACGATCAATTCGAGGTGAGCCGCTGAGGCAGGAACACCCAATTGTCGAAAGAAAATTTCAGGGGGGTACAGCGACAAAAACAAAGAATCCCGAGGGCCCGTAATCCCTTCATCTCGACCAGCAGCTTGCTTTAGTCCTTCGCCGACCTGCAGCTCGTCACGCTTTCGCGCCACAAGCATCTCGCCAAGCGAGAGTTTCTTAGGCTTGCCTCGCTTGCTGAACCACCTTGCGATGGCTTAACAAGCGCTGCACGCTTTGGTTCTGCGATCCGCCGCTCAGGCTCCGGGCTTGCCGCCAACCGGATTCTCCGGACTACGCCTCGGGATCCTTATCTTGCCTTCTTCAGCTTCTGCGTCTTGCCTCAACCAGCCACCCGCTAAAGACCCTCGCCTGCCCTCATGACATTCAGCTTGATTGCGTCTCTCGCTCTTTCGAGCGTTTCGTTTCCACAACCGCCGTGCCGTGTGACTCGGCTTGAGCCCCGGATTTAGCAGCCAACCGGGTTCGACATTGAGTGAAGCTGTCGAAGAACGAGTGTCACTCTACACCGCCGTAATTTGCGGTCAACAAAAAAAGCAGCCCGTGTAAGTGCCTGCATAGAAATGGTTTGCGGGTTCTTCCACACTGCCGTGCCACAAGAACGGTGCAGCCGGGAGCTCGTATCTATTCGCGAACGCGCCGGTGCAGTATTTATGCAGCCCACACACATTCCGCTGAAAAGCGGCACGTGCCGGCTACCTGTGCAAACATCGCCAAAACCCTTGCCAATCTGGACTTTTGCAGGCCGCTCATTTTTTCTTTCGCGCCCGACCCGGCGGCTTGCGCACGGCGCGCCGCGTGGTTAAACCTGCCTTCGCTCGCCGGCCGGGCTGGCGGTCAACCGCTGCCCGCATCTCGGCAGCGTCGAAGCGCCTGGCCGACTTCCAAAGCCGCTCCAGGTCGTAGAACCTGCGCGTGCTCTCAGAAAAAATGTGGACCACGAAATCGATGTAATCGATCAGGATCCAATCGGCCTGGTTGTAGCCTTCCATGCTCTGCGGCCGCGCGCCTGATTTCGCCAGCCGTTGCTCAACCTCGTCGGCAATGGCCTGCATCTGCCGCGGATTGCTGCCGCTGCAGATCACGAAATAATCGGTAAATGCCGAAGAGCCTTTCTCCAGCTCCAGCACCGTGACGTCAGCGCCCTTTTTGCTGTCGCAGGCGCGCACCGCCTCGAGCACGCCCGCGCGTTCCATGCGCTTGATCGATGCAGCAGTCGGGTTGGGCTGGGCAGGGGCTTCGGAGGCGGGGGCCTTTCTGGGCCGAACGGATTTCATCATCAGCGTTCATTCCATCACAGCGCGAATGGCGCTGTGCAGGAATTTTTCTATTCACTTCGATGCAGGTTCCGTTAACGATAGAGCTTCTGCTTGCGGATGTACTCGGCCACCGCTTCTCCAACAAAACGCTCAAGCCGGCCATTGCCCTGGGCTGCCTTGCGAATGGCAGTGGAAGACACATTTTCACGAACATAAGGCAGCAGGTGCAATGCCAGGCCGGGCAGCGCCACGGCGGTGCTCTTCTGCTTGCGAAGGGC
>JAJPJZ010000396.1 GCA_021323935.1 Terriglobia bacterium
GAAGAAGAGGTGAGTGCGGCAGCAGCGACATGGCTGCCGGGACTGCGCAGGCGAGTTCAGCTACTGGACTTCGGCAAAATCCATGCCGTCGGCATACTGCAGCCCGGCGATCATGCGCGCGCGGTACTGGACTTCAAGGTAGGCCCTCATGATTTCAATGTGCATCCGCTCGCGCTCCACGGCTGAGCCGCATTCGGTGCGGACTTCGTCAAGGGCGAGGTAGCGGTCGTGGGCGAAAACGAACTTCTGGATTGCGGCGTTCATGACGGGGGTGATTTTGTCCTTTCGAGGAAATTGGGGAATAGAGTTTTGACCTTAGCGCCGCCCGGAATGGCGTCCGAGTGGCGCTCGCGCCAGGCCTGCGGCCGCGATGCAAACCCGCGCTGGAAGCTGGCTTCCACGTTAAGTGACGCGGTTTTGCACTGAGAGATCGCCGGCCTCGCGGCAGTCGAGGCAGTAAAACAGGCCGTCGAAACAGAGCCTGACGTCGTGCTCGCTCATGCACCAGTTGCAATACTTCTGGCAGGCGCAGCGCTCTTCAGGCAGCTCGCATTGCATGCAGCGAAACGGCTCGGCCATAGGTTTGAGTTTAGGTCGAGCGGGCTGAAAGCGGGCCCGACTTGAAGGCCTTCGCGCTTACTTCCGTAATCGCCGCTGGTGCATTCGGAAACGGTGGAATTCAGAATTTTGCCGGGCGGCGCGGGCGCGTACATCGATTCGGTCGCAAGCCGGTTTGCCCCGCCGGAAACCAGCGTGTTAACGTAAATGTTTCTGCTTCCCGCGCCGAAACTGCTGCACTACAGGTCGAAATGGCAACTCTCACTGAAGCTCCGAAACCTGACGGCGGAGCGCCCAAAACTGGGGCTGCGCCGGCCGCGGCACTGCGCAAGACTGCGCTGAACGCGGTGCATCGGCAGCTCGGCGCCCGCATGGTCGATTTCGGCGGCTGGGACATGCCGGTGGAATATCCCACGTTCCAGGGGCGGCCCGGCGGGCTCATCAACGAGCACATGGCGGTCCGCACCGCGGTGGGCCTGTTCGACGTGAGCCACATGGGCGACCTGCGCATCACCGGACCTGGGGCCCTGGCCGCGGTGCAGCATGCCGCCATGAACGACGCTTCCACGCTGGTAGACGGCAAGGCGCAGTATTCGGCGCTGCTCTATCCCGAGGGGACGTTCGTTGACGACATCATCCTGCACAAAGTGGCCGGTGACGATTACCTGATCGTGATTAATGCCGGTACCCGGGAAAAAGATTTCACCTGGGTGCGCGACGCGGCGCGCGGCTTCGATTGTCGCGTGGTCGATGAAGGCGACCGCTACACCCAACTGGCCATCCAGGGGCCGCAGGCGCAGGCGACGCTGCAGAAGCTGACTGATTTTGATCTCGCCACGCTGAAGAGCTACACGTTTGGCTTCGGCACGGTGTGCGGCCTGGCCAATGTCATGATCGCGCGCACCGGGTACACCGGCGAAGACGGTTTTGAAATCTACATCCCACCGGATGCGGCGACCAGCACGCGGGTGTGGAATGAAGTGCTGGAGGCGGGCAGCGAATTCGGCGTCCTTCCCTGCGGCCTGGGCGCGCGCAACACGCTGCGGCTGGAAGCCAAGCTGCCGCTCTACGGCCACGAAATTTCTGATTCAATCAACGTGTTTGAGGCAGGGCTTGATCGCTGGTGCAAGCTCGAGAAGCACAGTGACTTTATCGGCAAAGCGGCGCTGCAAAAGATCAAGGCTGCCCCGCTCAAGCGCAGGCTGGTCGGCCTGGAGATGACGGAGCGTGGAATCGGGCGCGACGGTTACGCGGTGCTCGATCAGCGCGGCAACCGCATCGGCGAAATTACCAGCGGATCGCCCGCGCCATTTTTAAAGAAGAATATTGCGCTGGCCTACGTGCCGCCCGAATTTGCCGATCTTGAGACCGCGCTGAAAGTTGAAATTCGAGGCCAGGCGGTGGCCGCCAAAGTTGTGCCGACGCCGTTTTACAAGAAGCCAAAGAAGAGTTGACGAACTTCCGGGAAACGACCCTGCTCGCAGGTTTGCAGGCCCGCACCGCCGCGCGCAGGAGGGATGACAGGAAAGAGCATGGCTTATCCAAAGCAGTATCGCTACACCAAGGAGCATGAATGGATCGCGGTCGAGGGCGCCGATGCCACCATCGGCATCACCGATTACGCGCAAGGTTCCTTGGGCGACATTGTGTTTGTTGAGCTGCCGAAGGTGGGCGCCGAACTGCAGCAGGGCAAGAGCTTCGGCACGGTGGAATCGGTGAAGGCCGTCTCCGAGTTGTATTCGCCGGCGTCCGGCACCGTCACAGCGGTGAACGATGCCCTGGCTAATTCGCCCGAAAAAATCAACAGCGATGCACACGGTTCCTGGATGGTGAAGATCGCGCTCAAAAATCCTGAGCAGGTGAAGTCGCTGATGTCCTCAGAACAATACGAAGATTTTGTGAAAGAAGAGAGCGGGCACTGAGCGCACCGCCTCGCGGGTAATATCAACTCCTCCATGCGTTATCTTCCCAAGTCTCCGGCCGAACGCGATGAAATGCTGCGCCAGATCGGCGTGCGCTCCATCGACGACCTGTTCTCGCACATCCCGGGCGAGTATCGCCTGAAGCGCGACTTGAAGGTTCCGGGGGCGCTGGCCGAATCGGAAATCGTGCAGTATTTCAAGGCGCGCTCGGCTGAGAATGCGGCCGGCTTTGCCACGTTCCTCGGCGCCGGCGCCTACAACCATTACCGGCCGGTGGTGATTGATGCGCTGGTTTCGCGCGGCGAGTTTTTCACCGCCTACACGCCTTACCAGGCTGAAATTGCCCAGGGCACCTTGCAGGCGATCTTCGAATTCCAGACCATGATTGCCGAGCTGACCGGCATGGAAGTGGCCAATGCCAGCATGTACGACGGCTCAACCGCAGTGCCCGAAGCCGTGATGATGGCGGTGCGAATTACCGGGCGCCATGGCGCTGTGGTGGCCCGTTCAGTGCACCCCGAGTATCGCGAGGTGCTTGCCACCTACACCCGCAACCAGGGCTTGCCGGTGGAAATGGCCGCCTTTAGCGATGATGGCCGGGTTGACGCCGGCGCCGTTTCCCGCCTGGTGACCGACCAGACCGCTTGCGTGGTGATTCAGTCGCCCAACTTCTTTGGATCCGTTGAAGACGTAGCCGCAATCGCCGAAGTGGCGCACCGCAAAGGCGCGCTACTGGTGGTGGTGATTGCTGAAGCCGTTTCGCTCGGCATCGTCAAGCCGCCGGTCGAAGCCGACATCGTGGCGATGGAAGCGCAATCGTTTGGCGTGCCGGTAGGGTTTGGCGGGCCATACGCAGGCGTAATTGCCACCAAAGAAAAGTTCGTGCGGCAGATGCCGGGCCGGCTGGTCGGCGAAACCCGCGACAAGCACGGCAAGCGCGGTTTCGTGCTGACGCTTTCCACGCGCGAACAGCACATTCGTCGCGAGAAGGCGACCAGCAACATCTGCACCAACCAGGCGCTGGTGGCGCTGATGGCCACAATCTTCATGACGGTTTATGGCCGCGAAGGGCTGAAGGAACTGGCCACGCACAACCTTGCCAAGGCCGCTTATGCCGCCCGCCGTTTTCGCGAAGCCGGCGCAGAGGTCCTGTTCGACGCTGCGCCGCGTTTCAACGAGTTTGTCGCCGTCACCAAGGATGATGCGCGCCTGCTGAACGATCGCCTGCTGGAGCAGCAGATTATCGGCGGCTTCCCGCTGCGCAAGCTTTATCCCGAGCTGGGCAATGCCTCGCTGTGGTGCTGCAC
>JAJPJZ010000060.1 GCA_021323935.1 Terriglobia bacterium
AGCGCAACTGCTGGCCGAAACCGGCATTTTGATCTGCAGCACACCTAACAATCCCGAAGGCGCCGCGGCCCATTCGGAAAACCGGTACCACCTGCGCGAATTCAACCGCGACGAATTTGCACAGCTTCTTAGTGCATATTTTTCTGAAGTCACGATCTTCGGCCAGGAGCTCACCGCGGCTTACCTGGCTGCACATCGCATCTGGATGAACCCGGCCTTCCGCCTGGGCGCGTTCCTGCAGCGCCTGAAAGGGCGCGCGCCGTACCGCTTCCCTGCGCCCACCGAGAGCGATTGGATCATTACCGAATACGCGCGCGAGCCGGCCAATTTCGTGGCGGTGTGCCGCAGGCCGCGCCGCCCATGATCATCGCGTCCGATGAACTGATGAATTCGCCAGCATGCGCCAGGTGAAACGAGTCCTGATTGTTGCTCCGCTTCGCGGCTCGGGCGGCGTTGAGACGCACGTCCTCCGCTTATCGCGCCTGCTGCATGAAGCTGGCGCTGAAGTCACGCTCGCCTGCCGCATCCGATCAAACGACGCGCCGCTGCACTGGTTTCGCCACCAGCCCGGGTTTCGATTCCTCACCACGCCTTTCTCATGGAAGTGGCCGCGCCTGGCCATGGCGTGGGCGCTGCACGTGTGGCCGCTGCTTCTGCCTCACGACTTTGACGTCATTTACACGCTCGACCTCAGCCGCCTGGTGTGCGCGCTGCGCAAGCTGCTGAAACCTTGCGGCTATCTCTTTGCCAACCGCGTCGGCGAAGCCTCTGAAGTCTCAGTAGCGCAGCCTGAGGTTGTGGCTGCCCTCGATGGATTCATTACCGAAACCGAAACCCAGGCGGCGCAGTATCGCTCGCGCGTGCCAATCCGCGTGATACCGCACTTAATCGACCATCAAATTTCCAGCGCGCCACGCAAACGCGATCTGCACGGCAGGCCGCTGCGCGTCGCATATCTGGGCCGATACGAACGCCCCAAAGGCATCTTCCGCCTGGTCGATATCTGGAGCCAAGCCCAGCCTGAAGGCGCCACGCTCGCTTTCTATGGCATTGGCCCCGACCGCACTGCCCTCGAACAGTACATCGGGACGCACGGGCTCAGTCAGCAAGTCACCGTGAACGACGGTTGGAGCAGCAGCGCAGAGCAATCCGCAATCCTCGCCTCGGTTGACCTGGTCATGCTTGCTTCCGAAAGCGAAGGCCTCCCGCTCGTGCTGCTCGAAGCGCTCGCGCACGGCATCCCGTTCATTGCCTCAGATGTTGGCGGCGTTCGCGAGCTGGCGCGCGATAACCCTGATGGCTGCGTCGTCCCCCTCGACAATGCTGCCTTCGTCACGACGCTCCGCCAGATGCTTGCGCGCATCCGCCGCGGCGAAATTTCGTCCGAGCGCCTGCAGTCCTATTTCGCACGGCGCTACGATCACGCCGGAATTGCCGCGCAATGGTGCACTGCCCTGCTCGAACCTGAAAAGTTCTGGCCCAGCCGCGTTTCCCCCGTCCCGAACTCAAGCACATCCGCATCAACCCGGACAGCCGCGCAGGGCGGTAATCCGCCGCGCATCCTCATCGCCTCATGGCTGCAGGGCCCGGGCGGCATCGAGACTCATCTGCTGATGCTCTCGCGCCTGCTGGTTGCACGCGGAGCTCAAGTCACTATCGCCGCGCGCGTCGCCAAACCCGCAGTTCCCCTGGAACACGCCGCGCCCTCGATCCCGGTCACGTTGCTCAAAACGCCGCTGGCTCGCAACCCGCGCTGGTTGCGGGTTTCAACCGCGTGGGCGCTCGCGGCATGGCCGCGGCACTTCACCGCTCCCTTTGACGCCATCTTGACCCTCGAGCGTGGCCGCTTTACCCGCAGCCTGCGCAAATATCTCAAGCCAGGTGGAAAAGTCATCGGCGCCTACGCCGGCGACCTGCCCAGCGCCGCCGACGCCCTGCGGTCGCGCGAGAACTGCGATGCCCTGCTGGTCGAAAGCGCAATCCATGAGCGCGCTTTTCGCCAGTTCGTTGGTCCAGATTTTCCCATTGCCGTCGCCCCGCTCCTCGGCCACTACGCCGATCCCGCTCCTCGCGCGCCATTCTCACGCACAGTGATGCGCGTCGCCTTCCTTGGCCGCTTCGATCGCCCCAAAGGCGTGCATCGGCTTCTTGATCTTTGGCCGCAAATCAACCTGCCGGCGGCCGAACTGCACTACCACGGCGGCGGACCTGAAGCTGCTGCCCTGCGCTCTCAGATTCACGCGCGCAATCTGGCCAACGTTTTTGTTCACGGAGGCTGGGCTAGCGCCGCCGACCTCGACCGCATCCTCACCGAAACCGATCTCGTCGTGCTGCCGTCCGCCAGCGAAGGCATTCCCGTGGTGCTGCTCGAAGCCATGGCCCACGGCGTTCCTTTCGTCGCTACCGACGTCGGCGCAATTCGCGTTCTCGCGGAGCGCAACCCTGACGTCGCCGTGGTCGCAAACCACGACGCCGCTCTCGCCGCCGCTATCACGCAAATGACTGCGCGCATTCAAAGCGGCGACGTTTCCTCGCTGCGCCTGCAACGCTACTTCGCCGCCCACTTTTCGTTTGAAGGCACGGCCTCGGTCTGGCTCCGCGCTCTCCTCGAGGCGCAGGGTTTCTGGAGCGCCCCGCAGGACCTGCCGCAGCAATGACTTCCTGAGCCAGAACGCCACCCACGTCGCGGTCGGCGCGCCGCTGGGAGGTTTCCGCTTGGTGATTTGCTAAACTTTGCCGCAATGACATCAGCAAGAGTTAAGGCGATGCGATTCGGCAACGCGCTGCTGCGCCCATTAGGAGCGCAGGTGAGCGGCTTAGCTGCGGAGCGCAATGAAGATGCTCGCCTGCAACAACTGCAGCAACGCGGCCACTGGAGCCGCGCTCGATTCGCGAATTCATTCGAGTGGAAAACGGATTTCTACAAGACATTCTTTGATGGCGTATGTCTGCCTTTCGCCGAAAGCTACTCGCGGCTGCCGCTCACGGCCCAGGCTGCGAATGGCGGCTATTTCCTGCAGAACGGCTGGTTTGAGTCTGTTGACGCGGAGGTCCTGTACTCGGTGGTTCGGCATTTCCGCCCCAAGGCCATCGTCGAGGTCGGCAGCGGCAATTCTACAAAACTGATTCGCCGCGCCATCACCGATGGCTCTCTCGATACAACGCTCACGAGCATCGACCCTGACCCGCGCGCCGCGGTTGCCTCCTTCTGTGACACGCATGTGCCGAGCCGAGTGGAAAGCCTAGATCCTGAATTTATCGCGAGCCGGCTGTCTGCGGGCGACATCCTTTTCATCGACTCCAGCCACGTGATCCGCACCGGGGGCGACGTCCCGTTTCTTTACCTTGAAGTCCTGCCGCTCCTCAGCGACGGCGTGCTGCTTCACGCTCACGATATTTTCCTGCCCTGCGACTACCCTGAAAACATGGTCATGCAGGAGAAATGGGGCTGGACGGAGCAGTACCTCCTTCAGGCGCTGCTGTGCGGAGGAGACAACTACGAAGTGCTATGGCCTTCTTGCCTGATGTGGACCGAGCAGCGAACCTTTGTGGAGTCAAGAA
The DNA here is from genome assembly GCA_021323935.1 of Terriglobia bacterium. GTDB lineage: Bacteria > Acidobacteriota > Terriglobia > Terriglobales > Acidobacteriaceae > JAFAIN01. The sequence goes on from JAJPJZ010000060.1 coordinate 3,562, forward strand.
TTCCCGTCAAGCGCCATTACCCTCCGTCCAGCTTCTGGTTGCGCAAAATCCGAAGATAGCTGTGGCGAGCGTGTATGTACGCTGAATGTTTCCGATTACACGTGTGGCCTGTGACTTCCCGACACGCTCGCCCCGCTCACTCCAGCGACTCCAGCCTTGTAATGCGCGCATCCGGCGCAAACGTGATCCACACTCTCATCAGCGACGGAATGGCATGGCCGTCGCAGCGTGCCGCCTGGAACTTCAGCCTCCCGAGCTTCTTCAGCGCGATCGAATCCGTCCGGCTGTCAACCGTCTGCTGGATCTCCGAGTCGCCCATCCTGCCATGCGCATCCAGCTTCATCGCCACCACCACCGTACCGCCCACCAACGAATGCCCCTCCGGCATCAGGAAATCGCGGCTCACGTCGAACGAAGCCGGCTCAAACTTCCTGCACACCGGCAAGCTCTCGCTGTTTTTCGCCGCCTCAAACGCCGCGGCCGCCGCCGCCTCATGATCAATCTTCGTGATCTTTACCTCGCAGCGCAGCGAGCCTTTCTCAAAACGCCGCATGAATCCCGCATAAACGTGATCGCCGTCGCGAATCGGCTTCGAGTATTGAAATTCGAAATCAATGCCTTCGGCTGTGAAGCTCTCGTCGGTCAAGCTTCCCGTTTCTTTGTCGAAGCAAATGCGCTGGCTCACGCGTTCTGTCACCTTCTTCAGGAAACATTGTTGCGTGCTGCCGTCCAGGCGCTCCGTCTCCTCAATCGAGGTCACCAGCATCTTGTCCGCCAGGTGGACAGGCGCAAACATCAGCTCGCGCGCCTCCGCCACCATCAGCGGCTCAAAAGCCGTCGTCGAACTCCTGTAGCGCGCCGTCGCGGTGATCACATCCAGCTCGTCAAAACTCCCGAAGCGAAATTCCTGTCGTGACTCATCCTTCGAGGCCTGCACATAATCGAACTCCCCTTCCACCGCGCGATGGCGCATGCCCTCCGGATACAGCAGCACCTCGGCATGAAAATGCAGCGCACCGCCGTTGAAAATGCTGGCGAGCTCAACCGCCCGCGCCTGCGCCGCTTCATAAAGCTTGCTTTTGTTCTCCGCGCCCGCCCCGGTCGGCCATCCACACAGTAGGAGAAGCCCCAGCCCCAGCGCTTTTCGCCCCCGCATGGCCGCGATTTTAACCCAGCACGCAGGACCCTCCGCCGCTTTGTGTGGCGACGGGCGTCTCGCCCGTCCTTCTTCTGATTGATGAATTTAATGCAGGTCGTATGAACACAGCCCTAGTTTCTTGGGTTGTGCGGGGGACGGGCATCCCGCCCGTCCCCAAGCCACCCGGCTTCGATCCAAAAAACAAAAAAGGCCAACCATTGCTGGTTGGCCTTTTCATCTTTATGCCGGCGACGACCTACGCTCCCACACACTTTCGCGTGCAGTACCATCGGCCCTGCGGGGCTTAACTTCCGTGTTCGGGATGGGAACGGGTGTGACCCCCGCGGTTTGGTCACCGGCAAACTCAACCCGCCGCGCCCAATCACCGGAGCGCTCCGGGGACCCCGTATTCGGCACTCAAGCCTCTGCCGGGGCGCGCTGAGTCATCAGCGCTTTGATCTATTCATCGCGCGGCCTGGCAGCGGTTACGTCCGCCACCGATCCGTCAGGTTCTACGGTGTATTACGGGCCGCCGCGCAGGCGGCCTGAAAAAAGTCGCGCGAGGGGCCGTTTCGCCCGAAGGCTGAGCGGCCAAAGTCGTAAAGAGCATGCACGATGCTCGATAGCTGAATAGCATTGAGGCGCGTCCTGCACTTTCGCGGCTGCCTTGCGGCCGCCGCTGGTTGCCGAACGCTGACTGCGGTGCGCCTCCGTCCCCGGCACGCTGGTGCTGTGCCGGCGCTCAGGGCGCCTTTGCGCCGAGTAAATTTTATGGTCAAGCCGAACGGGCGATTAGTACTGGTAAGCTGAACGCCTTGCAGCGCTTACACCTCCAGCCTATCAAACAGGTGGTCTTCCTGTGCCCTTCTTTACCCTTACGGGTTGGGAGATCTCATCTTGAGGAGTGCTTCCCGCTTATATGCATTCAGCGGTTATCACAACCGAACTTCGCTACCCAGCCGTGCCATTGGCATGACAG
>JAJPJZ010000195.1 GCA_021323935.1 Terriglobia bacterium
CAAGAAGCTTTCGCTCGAACTCGGCGGCAAGTCGCCGTTCATCATCTTCGAAGACGCCGACCTGGATTCCGCGGTCGAAGGCCTGGTTGACGGCATCTGGTTCAACCAGGGGCAGGTATGCTGTGCCGGCTCGCGCCTGCTGATGCAGGAGAGCATTGCCGAGGCGCTGATCACGCGCCTGCGCGCGCGCATGGAAACGCTGCGCATCGGCTCACCGCTCGATAAAGCCATCGATATCGGCGCCATCGTGGCCCAGGTTCAGCTTGACCGTATTCGCAAGCTGGTGAAGCAAGGCGTCGCCGAAGGCGCGTCATGCTGGCAGCCTGCGACTCCGCTGCCCGAGCGCGGCCTGTATTTTCCTCCTACGCTGCTGTGCAACGTGCATCCCACATCGACCGTGGCACGGGAAGAAATTTTTGGTCCTGTGCTCGCCGCCATGACCTTCCGCACTCCGCGCGAAGCGGTGGAACTGGCGAACAACACCGCCTATGGCCTGGCCGCCAGCGTCTGGAGCGAGAGCATTAATGTGGCCCTGCACGTGGCCGCGCAATTGAAAGCGGGCGTGGTTTGGGTGAACAGCACCAACCTGTTTGACGCTGCCTGCGGCTTCGGCGGATATCGCGAGAGCGGCTACGGGCGTGAAGGCGGGCGCGAAGGCCTGCTGGAATACCTGGAGCCGCGCTGGTTCAAGAACGCTCCGCCCTTGCGTCCGACTCCCCTGGCGGTCGATAGCCAGGCGCTCGACAGCGCAACCTCCGAAGAAGAAGAAACCGGCGACGAGGGCGCTTCTTCGCTCCCCGGCTCCGCGCGCTGGAATGGCGAAGCCGGCATTGATCGCACCGTGAAGCTGTATATCGGCGGCAAGCAGGCGCGGCCTGATTCCGGTTATTCGCTTCCGGTGCATGCCCCGGATGGCGCGCTGCTCGGCGAAATTCCGCTGGGCAATCGCAAAGACATTCGTAATGCGGTTGAAGCCGCGCATAAAGCCGAAGCGTGGGGCAAGGCCACTGCCCACAATCGCGCCCAGGTGCTCTACTACGTTGCTGAAAACCTGGCGCAGCGCCAGGCTGAAATCGCCTCACGCCTGGCGCGCGCGGCGGGCGATGCGCAGGCGCGCCAGGAATGCCAGGCCGCAATCGAGCGCATCTTCTCTTACGCCGCTTGGGCCGATAAGTTCGATGGCGAAGTTCACAATCCGCCGTTCCGCAACGTGGCCATCGCGATGAAGGAACCTGTGGGCGTGCTCGGAATCCTGTGCCCAACCGAGATGCCGCTGCTGGGCTTCATTTCGACTGTGCTGCCGGCAATCGCCATGGGAAACAGCGTGGTTGCCATTCCTTCCGAGCAGTACCCGCTGATTGCGGGCGACCTGTACCAGCTCTTTGACACCAGCGACGTGCCCGGAGGCGTGGTCAACATCGTCACCGGGCGCTCTGCTGAGCTGATGAAGACTCTCGCAGAGCACGACGACGTTGACGGCATCTGGTGCTTTGGCGATGAAGCAGCCGCGGCGCGCGCCAAGCAGCTTTCAATCGGCAACCTGAAGCAGGTGTTCACCAATGAAGGCCGCGCCATCAACTGGTTCGACCGCACCCAGGCCGAAGGACGCTGGTTCCTGCATCACGCCGTGCAGGTGAAAAATATCTGGGTTCCCTACGGCGAGTAACCGCCTCGGTGACCACGCCGCGATTTCTCGCCAGCGAGGTCAGGGGTACGACCTTCACCTGTCGCCATGCTCATCTACTGCGCATCAGCGGCGCCTGGTTCTTCACCGGAATTCGGTTCAACGCGGGGCGCAGGAATTTCGTTACGCTGCTGCCTGGGTCATCAACGCTCGTTTGACAAGCGCAGGTTTTTTAACTGCTTTGAGGTTCAGGGACCTGCCGCCGCGCCGCAGCGAACGCAAGGTTCCGAGAACGGAGTTGGTCGGCGGCCCTCAGGGCTGCCCGCAATTGCAGAGAACTGTTGAATCGCAGCGCTCGCCTGGCGAAAAATGCGTCTGAGTCGTCATGATCCGGGTATCGCGCCTCCAGGCGTTCTGATTCAATTGTCCCCGCCCGGAATCCAAGACGTTCGCGGGTGGACGTGCGCGTGGCAATCGACAATCTGGGATGACTCAAAGACACTAAATGAGCGGGACGGCATGTGTGATGTAACGGGCTGTGAGCGTATGGAAGTTGATTGCATAATTGGGGTGGGCGATGGGAATCGAATTCTTCCCACGACGCACATTCAACGACTTCGCGGCACGCCAAGGTCATCAAAGCACGGCAATGTACGCGAACGTCGGGCTTATTGGACTGTGAATGGACTGTGACAGACAGTCTTGATCTAATGTGCATACAATTATAAGTATCAGTTATGCAAGTCAACAGCGATTTCCTCCGGCCTCTTACACTCAACTCCGATATGGCTCGCGGAAACGGAGATTCAACCAAAGCGTGGCCCCGTGCCTTGGGTCGTCGCTTGGCGCAACTTCGCAAGCGGCGCGGACTTCAGCCAGGAAGAACTCGGGCGTCGGGGGGGAACGAATCAGGTTGTAGTTTCTGGAGGCCAGGAGCAGGGCGTGCTGGATGAGCAGGCGTTCCAGCTTGGCGATGAGGGTATCCCGGCCTGGACCGGGGTTGTGGCGGTCGATGCGGTAAGCCAGCAGGTCGAGCTGGCGGCGAACCGCGCGGTACCGCACAGCAACCCTCCCAGGGGTGACGTGTCACCCTCCACACCCGACGCCGCAGGCGGCGCGCTTTTGATCCTCTCCGTTACCGCACAGTAACCCGGCTCCGAAGGCCAGACCGTCACCACTCACCGTGCCGGATTCGCCACACTGCCGGGTCGAGACCACGGCACGGATCGGAACCAAAAACCCGCAGCTAAAGAAGAACTCTCTCAGGACGAAACCGGGGCAGATCGGCGGGCGCGGATCGCCCTCCACACCCTGGCCACCGACCACCACAACCCAGCATTGATAGCCACCGTCACCGGCAACTCGATCCAGTGCATTTGGGGGATGGTGACCCGGCTCATCCACAGGAGCTTTTCCACCAGCATCACGGCGGCCCGACCGCCCGGCTGAAGGATGATAATCCCGAAGGCGAACAGTGCCAGGGCAGGATCAGTTTTCCAGTGCGGCGCTATCCAGATCGAAACCAGCCCCACCACCTGCACCAGGGTAAAAATTATCCACGCGCGGCGGCTCATATTTCGTTTCTGAACCAGAGTACCTGCCTCGGCCTCACCCGCTCCTCGATCCGCGCCCTGGCGGGCCGTAGAACGCAAACGGCAGGTATTGAAAGCGGCGGTCTGAACTGCCTCAATGACTCGGCTTTGTCATCGCCACAACCGGGATCGTCAGATGCAGATTCCCGGTCGCCGGGTCCACCGTGTCGGTGCTCGTTCTGGTCTTCGTCGCGGTGGTGGGAAGCGGTGTACGGCATCCTGTCTGCCTCATCCCTGTTTCGGGTTCCCCCACATGGAAAACAACAGCGCATGCATTTTTGGCACGAGCATGTTTTGAAAGAGATACTTCGTTCCCGAACTTTTTGTCTTCGAGATCAATGTCCCATGGACCTGTGAAGAAGCCGGTTGCGATTGCGGATAGGTAAA
>JAJPJZ010000148.1 GCA_021323935.1 Terriglobia bacterium
AGCACCGGGCCGAGCATGGGCGCGACCACGATACCGAGCGCCCAGAACGCCATCGCCTTTCCACGCTTTTCCGGCGGGAAAGATTCCATCAGGATGGCTTCCGAAAGCGGCTGCAACCCGCCGCCGGTGGCGCCTTGAATCACGCGAAGAATAATGAGCAGGGGCAGGTTGGGCGCCAGGCCGCACAGGAACGAAGCGGCGGTGAAGCCGCCGACCGACGCCAGCAGGATCCGCTTGCGGCCAAAGAAATTCGACAGCCACCCGGTCATGGGCAAAACGATTCCGTTTGAAACCAGGTAGGAAGTGAGCACCCAGGTGGCTTCATCGACGGTGGCGCCCAGGCTGCCGGCAATGTGCGGCAGCGACACATTCACCACCGTAGTGTCGAGCACCTCCATGAACGTGCCCAGCATCACGGCGATCGCGATGATCCAGGGATTGATCTCAACGCGATCTCGCGAGGGCGCTATGGTTTCAACTGCGGTCGCCATATCTCAAAAACTGAGTCGTAACGCGCGGGCGGGGTGTTTGAAAAAAGGTTCAACACGCAGCCCCGACGGAAGCAAAACGTGACGACGAACAACCTGCTAGTGCGCAGTCCTGACTTCAGCCGTCACCGACATGCCCGGCCTTAGAATGTGCACGTCCTGGTTCGGTTCAAAGACGATTTTTACAGGAATGCGCTGCACCACTTTTACGTAGTTGCCGGTGGCGTTTTCGGGCGGAAGCAGGCTGGAACGCGCGCCGGTGGTGCCGCCGATGGAATCGACGTGGCCTTGATACTTCTTGCCGCCGTAAGCATCGACGGTAATTTCAGCCGGGTCGCCGATTTTCATGTAGCGAAGCTGCGTCTCCTTGAAGTTGGCCGTGACCCAGAGGTTTGACATGAACACAATCGAGAGCAGCGGCTGGCCGGGCTGAATGACCTGGCCGGGCTCGACGTTGCGGTTGCTGACGATGCCGGCCTCAGGCGCCTTGATGGCGGTGTATTGCAGGTTGAGCTGCGCCTGTTCGAGCTGCGTCTGGGCCTGGCCGACGCTGGCTTCGGCCGCGCCTGCGCGCGCCTGGGTTGCGCTGATCTGCTGCGGAGCGGTGCGCGCCGCCGAAATGGCCGCGCGGGCCTGGGCTTCCTGGCTTTGCGCCGCGGCAAGCTGCGCCTGCGCGCGCGCTACCGTCGCCTGCGCCGCCTGGGCTGCGGCCACTGCGGCATCATATTGCTGCTGCGAAATTTCATCTTTCGCGACCAGTTGCTTCATGCGGTTCAAGTCGCTGGCGGCCTTGTTGTAGTTGGCCTGGGCCTCGGCAACCTGGGCCTGCGCAGCCTGGGTTTGGCGTTGGGCGGCGGTATAGCCGGCCTGCGTGGTTTCAAGCTGGCTGTTGGCGGCGGCTGAGGTGATCGGAACTCCGCGTTGCGCTGCCGTCGCGTTGGCGCGGGCATCGGCAAGCTGCGCCTGGGCTTTCTGCAATGCCACTTGATAATCGGTGGGGTCGAGCTGCACCATGACCTGGCCCGCCTGGACCTGCTGGTTATCGTCAACGTTCACTGCGGTCACGGTCCCGCCGACGCGCGCGCTTACCGGCACGATGTGGCCATCCACCTGGGCGTCATCGGTGCTCTCGCGCACGGAATAGTAGTGCCACAGCCGCCAGCCGGCGACTGCGAGCGCCAGCAGGATGACGAGCAGCACCCACTTGGCGTGCGGATGCGCTTTGAAGTAGCCGCGCGCGCGCTGCTTGGGCGAGATTTCACCTGCTTCTTCAGGAAAGGGCTCGCGGGCGTGCGGCAGATGCTCGGGTTCGCCGCGCGCCGGTAATTCTTCCACGGCGCCAGGAGTGTTCTTCGGATTGGACGCCATCTAGTGCGTTCCTTTCAGGTAGTTCCTGACCTGTTGCTCGCCTTCGCCAACGGCGCGCGCCAGCAGCAGATTGGCGACGTTGTGGCTGTTGAGGCTGTTGATGTAATTTTCTTCGGCGGTCGCTAACGCCTGCTGCGATTGCACAACCTCAACCCCGGTGGAGACGCCGGCGGCGAAGCGATCGCGCGATTGCTGCAGCGCATCGCGCGCCAATCCGACGGCCTGCTCGGCCACCTGGACCTGCTGGGCGGCGGTTTCAATGTCGAGCATGGCGTTGCGAATTTCAAATTCAATTTGCGCGCGCAGGTTCTCGGCCTCGGCCTTGCGCTGGCGAAGCACGGCGTCGGCAGCTTCGACATCGGCGCGAACCTTTCCGCCCTGGAAAATAGGGATGCGCACGCCGGCCTGCGCCGTGTAAGTGCCGTGCGAATGCGTGGGCGAAGTGCCGAGGTCGCCATAGTTGGCGTTCAACTCAAGCCCGGGGAGCCGCTCGCGTCCGGCGGCCGCGCGAGCGTGCTCGGCAGAGGATACCAGCGCCTGGGCTGCGCGGTAGTCGGCGCGCAAGCTATACGCCCGGGCGAGCGCCTGCTCCAGCGTGACCGGAGGCGCCGGCTCGAAGGGCAGCTTCTCAGTCAATTCGAACTGCTGGCCCTGGGGCAGGCCGATGGCGCGCGCCAGGCCCAGCTTTGCCTTAGCGAAGCTGTTCTGCGCGGCAATCAGCCGCTGTTGCTCGGCTTGCATTTCGACCTGGGCCCGCAGCACGTCGATGGCGGCGATGGTGCCGGCGCGCTTCATGTCGTTGGCCTGGTTGAACAGCGTGGTCGCAGTGTTCAGTTGCGCCTGCGCGGTATCGACCCGCGATGCCTGCGCGATAGTTTCAATGTAGAGATCGCCGACAATCAGCACCACCAGCTCGCGCGTATCCTGCGCGGAAAGGCCCGTGGCACGTTCAGCCTCAGAGCTGGCGCGCAGCTTGCTCACGCGGTTCAGGTCGAAGGTCTCGCTGCCGTAGGCGCGAGCGTCAAAAACGTGAAACGGTCCCACGATCAGCGGGACACCGGGCAAGGTGATTCCGAACGCGGCGAGGTTCACCTGCTCCGAGGTCCAGCTCGTTAAAGTGGTGACGTTGGGCAGCAGGTCAGCCAGCGATCGCAATCGCGCGGCGCGCGCCGATTCGGTGGAGTAGCCCGCCGTAATCAGGCCAAGATTGTTGCGCAGGCCCATTTCAATGGCCTGCAGCAGCCCGAGCTGCATTACGCCTGCCGTGGCCTGACCTTGCGGAATACTGGATGCTAAAGGCGTTTGCTGCTGCGGCAGCGAGAGCTGCGGCGGAGGCGTGGCCGGGGCAGCCGCCATTGCCGGCGCGGAAACCTGCATCGACTGGCCGCTGCTGAAGGCTGAAAGGCTGACGAAAAACGCGGTGAACGCTGCGGCAGTGCTCGCACTTCGGAACCGTTTCATTCGTTCTTCAACACTCGCGCATCTGGTTGCTGCAAGCCTGGTCCTAACCTGCCCGTGTAACTAGGGTTGGATTCAAAAATCGGGATAAAAGATTCGCCACTTTCGGCCGGCGAACCCGGCGCGAGTTCCGACGCATCTTTTGTGGAGAGTTTATCAATGCGGGTTGTGGCTGCAGGGACCGCAGCGAAAGCCGGCGGATGCATTCAACAGCATTCTTTGTAATTGCCATCATCGCAATCGTGGCGCAGGCTTACCTGCTGGTGCTGTTCTTTTTTGAGCCGGGGCTGCGCTACAAGCTTTCAACGCCTGAAAATTCCGCAGTCGAAACTCCCGAATTCCTGCACGAACTTGAGGCGCTGACCGACGCCCGCGTGCGCCGCCATACCGATATCCAGGTCCTCACCAATGGCGAGAGCTTTTACCAGGCCGAACTTGAGGCCATAACCGGGGCGCGGGAAACCATCAACCTCGAAGCCTACATTTTCCAGACGGGCGACGTAACCAGCCGCTTCCTGCGCGCCATGACCGAACGCGCGCGCCAGGGGGTGAAGGTGAAGCTGCTGCTCGATGCGGTGGGCAGCGCCGGCACATTCAAGAGCGAGATTGCCGCGCTGCGCGAGGCGGGCGGCAAGTTTGCCTGGTATCACCCGCTGTGGTGGCACACGATTCCGAACTTCAACAATCGCACCCACCGTGAACTGCTGATCGTCGATAGCCGCATCGGGTTTGCCGGCGGGGCTGGCTTTGCCGACCACTGGCTGCACGCCCGGCCGAAGCATCCGCGCTGGCGCGACACGATGCTGCGTTTTGAAGGTGACGTGGTCACTTCACTGCAAGCCACGTTTGCAGAAAACTGGCTTGAATCGACGGGCGAAGTGCTGGCCGGCCACGATTACTTTCCTTGCCTGCCAGCCGCGGCCGGCGAAGGCGAGACTGAAGCCCTGGTAGTTGCGAGCACGCCTACGGTAGGCGGCTCTACCCGCGCCCGCGTGCTGTTTCAGTTGCTGATCAGCTCAGCGCGCGAGAGCATTCACATCACCACGCCTTACTTCCTGCCCGATGCCGGCGCGCGCCATGCGTTGATGAAGGCAGCGAAAGAACGCGGCGTGGATGTCCGCATCCTGGTGCCCGGGCGCCACAGCGATCATTTCCAAACGCGCAGCTCATCGCGGCGTTTTTACGGGCCGCTGCTGCAAGCCGGCGTGCGCATCTTTGAATACGAGCCCAGCATGATCCACGCCAAGATGATGGTGGTCGACGGGCTATGGAGCGTGGTGGGCAGCACTAACCTTGATCCGCGCTCGTTTCGCATCAACGACGAAGTGAATGTTGCCATTCGCGGCCGCGAAGTGGCAGCGCGATTGGGGCGCGACTTCGCTGCCGACCTGGCAAACAGCCGCCAGGTGACGTATGAAACCTGGCGTCGGCGCAACGTTCTCCAACGGCTGGATGAAACCGTAGGGGTCGTGCTGGAGCGCCTGGAGTAAGCTGCCGAGTGCACCTTCGCGCCGTTACTTACAACATTCATAAAGGGCGCGGCATGGATGGGCGCACGCGGGTTGATCGCATCGCGCGCGTCATCCAGGAGCTGAGGGCCGACATCATCGCGCTGCAGGAAGTGGTGCGCGCGCCAAACGGCAGCCCTGAGGACGACCAGGCGGCGTGGCTGCACGCGCAACTGCCTGGCTTCAATCTGGCCTTTGGCGAAAACCGGCGGCATCGCAGCGGAGCTTACGGCAATGCCATCCTCAGCCGGTACCCGATCGTAGAAATCGACAACTATGACCTGAGCTGGCGTGGCCGCGAACGGCGCGGCTGCTTGCGCGCCGACGTTCAGTTGCCGGCGGGCAATATCCTGCACGTGTTCAACGTGCACCTGGGAACGGCGTTTCTGGAGCGGCGGCACCAGGGCCGGCTGCTGGTCAGCGCCTCGATGCTCGGCAGGAAGGTGAGCGGGCCGCGCATTGTGCTGGGCGACTTCAATGAATGGACGCGCGGCCTGGCCACCAAATTATTGAGCGTTCATTTCGAATCGCTGCGGCCAAAGGTCCTAATGGGCCGGGCGCGAACTTATCCCGGGTTGATTCCGGTGCTGCATCTCGACCACATCTACTTCGATCGAACGCTGCGGCTGACCAAAATGTCGCTTGATCGCAGCCGGCGGGCGCTGCTTGCCTCCGACCACCTGCCGCTGATCGCCGACTTCGAAGTGGAGTAACGCGCGGGATCCGGCCGGCGAGATAGATGCTGCGGAGCGACCCGCGGATAATGCATGGCCGGGCGGCGCTTATTCCCACAGCACAGTGCGATCAATGGCCTGCAGCGTGGTTCTGCCTGCCAGGGCCATCGCCATTTCGAATTCGGCACGCAACACGTCGATGACGTGGGCAACGCCATCGGCGCCGGCAAGAGCCAGGCCATAGAGATAAGGCCTGCCAATCAACACAGCGCGCGCGCCGAGCGCCAGCGCCTTCAGAATGTCGGTTCCGCGGCGGATGCCGCCATCGACCAGGACAGGAATTTTGCCGCTCACGCGTTCTGCGACCAGGGGCAGAACCTCGATGGTTGCGGGCACGGTATCGAGGTTCCTGCCGCCGTGGTTGGAAACGATGATTGCGTCCACGCCGGCATCGAGCGCGCGGGCGGCGTCGTCGGGATTCAGGATGCCCTTCAGCACGATTGGCAGCCTGGTGACGGAGCGCAGCCAGGCGATGTCGCGCCAGCTCAGCGACGAATCAAACACAGCGCTGTAAATGCGCTCGCGCACCGGGCGATGCGCGGCCACGGCTTCGCCGGCGATTGCAGCGACGTTGGGGCATTCGATGCCGGCGGGCAGCTTGAAATCGCGTTCGCGATAGCGGCAGCCCAGCACGGGGGTATCGACGGTGAGGCAAATGGCGGCGCAACCTGCGTTCTCCACGCGTTCAACCAGTTGCTGGGTGAAGCGCCGGTCAGGATTGACGTAAAGCTGAAACCACGGCCTGGCGGAAGCCGCAGAGCGCACAATGTCTTCGATTGCGACGGTGGCAAACGAGCTGATGACTGCGCCCGCGCCCATTCGGGCTGCTCCCGTGACGGTGGCGATTTCGCCGTCGGGGTGGTAGAGCCGGTGGTAGGCGGCAGGCGCAAGCAGAATGGGGCAGGCGAGCGGCTGGCTCAAAAGCACTGCGGCAGTATCGATGCGCGAAACGTCGCACAGCACACGCGGCTTCAGCCGGATGCGATCGTAGGCGGCACGGTTCTCACGAAGTGTAATCTCGTCAGCGGCGCCGCCGCGCACATAATCCCACGCCATCGGCGACATGGCAGGCTGAGCCAGCCGTTCCAGTTGGTTGAGATCGACAGGGAGAGCTGCAGCAGGTGTGCCGGTCGCGACCGTGCTCGCGGATTTCGGGGCGCTCATGCGCTCGATTTTAGTCTGGCCGCAGGCGTTCACGCTTCCGCCGCTTCGAATATCATGGCGCGATGCTCAAGCTCGACGCCGCATTGCGCCACTACGATCTCGCCCATGTTTCTGCCGAGGCCAGGCGCCTGGAAGAGCTGGGTTATGGCGCACTGTGGACGCAGGAGACGCAGCACGATCCATTTCTTCCCCTGGGCGTGGCCGCCGCTTCCAGCGGTGCAATTCAGCTCGGAACCGCCATTGCCGTGGCGTTCGCTCGCAGCCCGATGCTGCTGGCCTACACCGCCTGGGACCTGCAGAACGCTTCGCGCGGGCGCTTCATCCTGGGCCTGGGATCGCAAGTGAAGGCGCACAACGAGCGCCGCTTTTCGGTGAAGTTTGAATCGCCCGGACCCAGGCTGCGTGAAGTGGTGCTGGCGCTGCGGGCAATCTGGCAGGCATGGCAGCACGGATCAGAGCTCGATTTCCGCGGTGACTTTTATCGCTTCAACCTGATGACGCCGTTCTTCAATCCCGGCCCCATCGCGCATCCGCACGTCCCGGTGTACATCGCCGGCGTGAATCGCTACATGTGCCGCATGGCAGGCGAGGTGTGCGACGGCCTGCATGTGCATCCGTTTCATAGCCCGAAGTATCTGCGCGAGTTTGTGCACCCGGCGGTGGAAGAAGGGCTGAAGGCGCGGGGCGCGTCGCGGGCTGCGTTTACGTTTGTCAGCTCAACGTTTGCAGTTGTCGGAGACAGCGAAGACGAGCGCCGCCGCGCGGCCGAGGCAGTGCGGAGGCAAATTGCGTTCTATGCCTCGACGCGCACGTATGAGCCGGTGCTGGCGGCGCACGGCTGGGAGGCGGTTGTGCCTGAGTTGCATCGTAAGTCCGTGGCCGGCGATTGGGACGGAATGGCGGCGCTGATTACCGACGAAATGATGGCCACGTTCGCGGTATTCGGCACGCTGGAGCAGGTTGGCGAGCAACTGCGGCAGCGCTACGCCGGCGGGTTGCTTGACCGCACGGCGCTTTACGAGATTCAGCCCGGCGCGTACGACGACGCCCGAATGAAGACGTTTATCCGCTCGTTTAGCTGAGGGCGGCATTACGCCGCGCCCTGATCCACGAGGTCGAGCCAAACCAAAGCAGCATGAAAAACGCCAGCAGCGCAGCCGCGAGCGCCGCCGCCAGCGTAGAAGAAGAAAGTGCGACCAATAGGATGAGAAGAAAATCGCCGCTGACGCCGAGCGCCAGGAAAACCATGGAGGCAAGCAGCATGTGGCTGGCAAATGCGTGGAAGCGTTCGCTGTCTTCGCCGCCTTCCACGATGCGGTGATAAGCGGCGGGCGTAATCAGCAGCACGGTGCAAATGGCCACTAGCAGCAGGCTGGCAATGTGCAGTTCTTTCAGCGATTGGGGCAGGTCGTCGAAGCGCTGCATAAAGACGGTGATGAACTGGAAGCCCAATAACGCTTGTGCGCCGGGCAGCACCATGCGGCACTCGATCAGCACCTGCTTGATGCGGTTGGTCAAGCCGCTGGCTTGATGTTCCTCTTGCGGGTTTGGCATTTGGTGGCCTCCCGGGTGCAATAGCGCGTGCGGGCCGCTGGCTTTGGAATTTTTGCGGCGCACCGCCAGTTCCAGCCCATACCAGCAGTAAAGGCAAAGCAGGCCTAAGGCAACTCCAATGGTTGTGCTGGCCGGTTGCGGCAGCCCTGCCCGCATGCAGGCCAGGTAGCCGAAGCTCGCCACCGAGGCCATGAACGGCAGCAGAGCGATGGCCAGCGCAGCCGACGTGGCCCGGTGCAGCGCGACGGTGATGTTTCCGCCTTCTATGATGCGGTGGTAGGCCGCCGGCCAGATCAGCAGGCCAAGGGCGAGCAGCATCACGCCGAGCGACGCCACTTCCAGGTGCTGGGCCAGCGGGGTGAGCCTGGGAAAACCAGTTTCGAAGAACGCCCTGAAATAGAAGCCGATCAGCACCTGCCCGCCGAGCAGCAGAATGCGGGCCTCATTCAACGCGTTTTCAACCTTGTCGGCGAGCTTGGCCATTGCGCCACATAATATTGCAACCACAGTTCGATGCAGCCACATCGTATCGCCAGTGGCTAAGTCTGCCAAATCGAGCCTGGCCTCGCCGGAGATACTGCCGGCGCGCGCCAAACAGGAAACTGCGCTGCACGTCGTGATCGAGACGCCCAAAGGCAGCCGCAACAAGTACAAATTCGAGCCGAAGCTGCGCTCGTATGCGCTCAGCAACGTCCTGCCGGAAGGCATGGCGTTTCCATACGATTTTGGCTTCATCCCGCAGACCGAGGCCGATGACGGCGACCCACTCGACGTGCTGCTGCTGATGGATGCGCCGGCGTTTCCCGGCTGCGTGGTCGAATCGCGCCTCATTGGCGTGATTGAAGGCGAGCAGACGGAGAAGGGCGAACGCGTGCGCAACGACCGCCTCATCGCGGTAGCAACTCGAAGCCATCAGCACTCGGATTTGCGCGACATTTCGCAGTTGAATTCCACGTTTGTCAAAGATATCGGCGAGTTCTTTGCCAACTACCATCGCCTGCGCGGCAGCGAATTCAAAGTGCTCGCCGTGCGTGGCCCGAAATCGGCAGAACGCCTGTTGAAGCGCGCATCGCGAAACCGCCGCGCAGCCTAGCTGCATTTCATCTCCATTCGGCATCAGCGCGCGCAGCCTCGCTGAGAACCCAAATCTGCGCGGGCGCAAGTAAGCACTGGAAACCCACAGCCGGAAACGAGACACTAGAAAATCCATTGCATGCTTCTCCTGACCAACATTGGGCAATTGCTCACGCTGCGCGGGCCGGCCGCCGTTCGCCGCGGCGCCGCCATGCGCGAGCTCGGCATCGTGGCCGACGCTGCCGTGCTGTGTTCCGGCACAAAGATCATCGCGGTGGGCCCGAGGAGGGAAATCGCGCGCCAGGCAAAGCGTGCGCGCGAAATTGATTGCGGCCGACGAGTGGCGCTGCCCGGCTTCGTGGATTCACATACCCATCCGGTATTTGCTGCGCCGCGCCTCGTTGATTTCGAACAGCGCATTGCCGGCGCCACTTACGAGCAGATTGCGGAAAAAGGCGGCGGCATCCGCTCAAGCGTCGATGCCGTACGGTCAGCATTGCGCCGCAGCCTTGCCGAGCAAGTGGTTTCAGCCGTGACGCGAATGAACCAGCACGGAACCACAACCGTCGAAGCCAAGTCGGGGTATGGGCTGGACGCGGCCAGTGAAATCAAGTCGCTCGAAGCCATCCGGGCCGCCGCTGCGCGCTTTGCGGGCACGATCGTGCCAACTTTGCTGGGAGCGCATGTGGTTCCACGTGAATTCTCCACGCGCCGCGAGGAATATGTCCGGCTGGTGATAGAAGAAATGATTCCACGGGCCGCGCGCAAGACAGATGCGGCGAAGGCGCCGGGCTCTTCCACTGTGCGGCCGGTCATGCGCGCGTCGTCTCGGCGAAGTGCGAGCGACGGGCAGGGTGCGCCGCGCTGGCGAAGCTCTGGTGGCAGTTCGCGGCTGGCGGAGTTCGTGGATGTGTTCTGTGAGCGCGGCGCTTTTACCGTCGCGGAAACCCGGCTCATCTTCGAAGCTGCACGGCGCCATGGCCTCGGGGTGCGGGCGCACCTGTGCCAGCTTTCGGAAACAGCGGTCGCCGACCTGCTGGAATTCGAGCCCGCATCGCTTGACCACATGGAGTGCGCGTGCCCAGCCGACCTGCCGCTGCTGGCGCAATCCAGCACCGTGATCACGCTGCTGCCGGGAGCCGATTACTTCCTCGGGCTTCTGAGCTACGCGCCGGCGCGCCGCTTTATTGAGGCGGGCGTTGCGCTTGCGCTGGCCACCGACTTCAATCCGGGGACTTCGCCCACCATCAGCATGCCGATGGTGCTTTCGCTGGCGTGCACCCAGTTGCAGATGTCGCCGGCGGAGGCGATTGCCGCAGCCACGATCAATGGCGCGGCGGCGCTCCGCCTGGCCCACAGCAAAGGCAGCATTGAGCCCGGCAAAGACGCCGATGTGGCCGTTTTCGACGTTCGCGACCATCGTGAAATTTGCTACTGGTTCGGCGAAAACCGCTGCTGGGCGGTAATCAATCGCGGAGTCCTCCAGGCTCGCCGATGAATCGACGCGCCTGCTCCGTCACGGGCGAAGATGCGCGACCTTCTCCCAAATATGCCGCCACAGGTCGTC
This sequence comes from Terriglobia bacterium, assembly GCA_021323935.1. Lineage (GTDB taxonomy): Bacteria > Acidobacteriota > Terriglobia > Terriglobales > Acidobacteriaceae > JAFAIN01. The sequence goes on from JAJPJZ010000148.1 coordinate 10,916, forward strand.
TCGCCCGGCGCCGGTTCGGGCGGAATAGGGCAGCAGGTGCTCAATGCCATGCGCTTCTTCAAGCCGGCGCAAACTGTTGCGCAGCTCGTTGCCTGAAAGGCGATCGGCCTTGGTCGCAATCGTGACAAAGGGCCGCCCTGACTGGCGCAACCACTCGATCATCTGCTTGTCGTTCTCCTGCGGCGGCACGTGCGCATCGATCAATGAAATGCACAGCGCCAGCGGCGCGCGCTCATGCAGGTACGGCTCAATGAATTTTGGCCACTCTGAAATTTCCGCGCGCGAGGCTTTGGCGTAACCGTAGCCGGGCAAGTCGGCAAACAGCAGCTCAGGGCCAGGCTTGCCGGGCCGGCGAATCTCAAAAAAATTGATCATGCGCGTGCGGCCAGGCGTGGAGCTGGTGCGGGCAATTTTCTCTCCCACCAGCGAATTCAGCAGGCTTGATTTGCCCACATTCGAGCGGCCCAGGAAAGCGACCTCAGGCGCGGAAGCATCGGGAAACTGGCGCACCTCAGTCGCGCTGGTCACGAATTTTGCAATCACCCGCACGGCAGAATTCTAGAGGATTTTGGCGCGGTGATTTGCTGTTTGTGTTTTGTGTTTCGGCGTTCCGGGTCGGCGCCCCATCGCTCCGCATGGGCCTTGCGCAAGCGCCTTGCAATGACCGAGGCGAAGATTTCTGCGTCTTCCGGGCGCCCAGCGCCATCATTTGGAGGTGTTAAACTGACCAGACTCCCAGGAGATTCCATGTCTTTGCGCATTAACGATTCCGCTCCCGACTTCACCGCTGAAACCACCCAGGGCTCGATTCGCTTCCATGAATGGATCGGCGACGCCTGGGCCGTGCTGTTCTCGCATCCCAAGGACTTCACCCCGGTGTGCACCACCGAGCTTGGCTACATGGCGCGGCTGGAGCCTGAGTTCCGCAAGCGCAACACCAAGATCATCGGCCTGAGCGTCGATCCGGTTAAAAATCACAGCCAGTGGGCGACTGATATCGAGGAGACGCAGGGCCACCGGCCCAATTACCCGATGATCGGTGATCCCGAACTGAAGGTGGCGAAGCTTTACGGCATGCTGCCCGCCGAAGCCGGCGAGAGCTGCGAAGGCCGCACCGCTGCCGATAATGCGACCGTGCGCACGGTGTTCGTGATCGGACCCGACAAAAAAATCAAGCTGCAGCTCGCTTATCCCATGTCAACCGGCCGCAACTTCGACGAAATCCTGCGCGTCATTGATGCGTTGCAGCTCACCGCCAAGCACCAGGTGTCAACCCCGGTGAACTGGAAGCCGGGTGATGACGTGGTCGTGCCGGCTGCGATGTCTGAAGAAGACGTGAAGAAGAAATTTCCCGGCGGATTGAAGGTCCTGAAACCTTACCTGCGCATGGGTGCGCAGCCCAAAGATGCCGGCGCGGCGCAGGCGAAGTAACTGGCTGATCGAGCGGGTGACCTGGCCGGAGCAGGAGCGTGACGCGCGAATCCGGCCGGACGCCCGCTTTGATCAATGATGCAGCGACCATGTTTTTTCACCAGTTTTATCTCGGCTGCCTCGCCCATGCTTCTTACATGCTGGGCTCGAGCGGCATTGCGGTGGTCGTCGATCCGCAGCGTGACGTCGAGATTTATCTGCAGGAAGCCTCGCGCCAGGACCTGCGCATTGCGCACATCATTGAAACTCACTTGCACGCCGATTTTGTCTCGGGCCATCGCGAACTGGCCGACCGGACCGGCGCGCAGATCTACGTGGGACACGCCGCCAATGCCGCATTCCCGCATCGCGCGGTCAGGGAAGGTGATGAGATTCGGTTCGGCCGCTGCGTCCTAAGCTTTTTAGAAACGCCAGGGCACACCGTTGAAGGGATGTGCGTGCTGGTCACCGATCTTGACCGGGCCGCTGAGCCATTCGCCGTGCTGACGGGAGACACCTTGTTTATTGGCGACGTCGGGCGCCCCGACCTTTCACGCGATCACACCCCGCAGCAGCTGGCGGCCATGCTTTTTCGCAGCCTGCACGGCAAGCTGCTCACGCTGCCTGACTCGGTTGAGGTGTTTCCGGCGCACGGCGCCGGCTCGCTGTGCGGCCGCAACATCAGCGCGCAGCGCCAATCGACCATCGGCGAACAGAAGCGAACTAACTACGCGCTCAAGCCGATGCCGGAGGCTGACTTCGTCAGGTTGTTGACTTCGGAATTCGCCGCGCGGCCCGGCTACTTCACCGAAGACGCCGAAATCAATCGCACGGGCGCCGCCGCCCTGTGTGAACTGCGGCCACCGCAGGCGCTTGCCGCGTCGCAGGTTGAAGCAATGCTCGGGCCTGGCGGGCAGACGTTGAACGCGGCGAAGGATGCCGCCGTCGCGATTGACGTGCGCCGTTCAGAAGAGTTTTGCAGCGCCCACGTTCCCGGTTCCGTGAACATCGGCCTCTCGGGTCAATTCGCATCCTGGGCCGCAACCATCGTCGGACTTCAGCGGCCAATCATCCTGGTCGCCGCAAGCGCGGAGCAGATCGCGGAAGCGCGTATGCGGCTGACGCGGGTGGGCATTGAAAATGTTGCCGGATACCTGGATGGCGGTGTGGAAGCATGGGCAGCCGGCGGCAGCCCGCTCGCAACCACAACGCAGATCAGTGTTGGCGAATTGTCGCAAGCTCTCGCGCTGAATACTGAGATCCGCTTTGCCGGCAGTTCATCTACCGCCACGGGCGTCCAGATTGTTGATGTGCGTCGCGACCCTGAATGGAACTCCGGCCACCTGCCGGGCGCAGTTCACGTGCCGCTCGATTCGCTCACCCTCGCCACGCCCGCCGCTCAGCCGAGCCCGTCTGCAGCCTTCGAAGCGCTTGACCGCACCCGCCCGGTCGCCGTGCACTGCAAGAGCGGCTACCGCAGCGCAATTGCATGCGGGCTGCTGGAGCGGCTCGGCTTTCACGCCGTCATGAACGTTACGGGGGGCTTTGACGCGTGGCAATCCGCTGGGCTGCCGATTACCAGCGGCCGTGCCGATTTGGTGGCGGTCACGTAGCGGCTGCGTTGCGGTCCGCTGCGCCGCTCTGCCGTCATAATCGGCAATCGCAATTCGCAAATCCAGTGATACTCTTTACCTGGCGAACCCCTTTCATGTGGACCGAAAGCTTCACCTGCAATGTGTGCGGAAAGCCGCGCCCCGCCGAGGCTACCGATTGGTGGATTGCGTGGATTGATGAAATCCAGCCCAGCGACCACGAGCCGCGCAAGCCTAAGTTCCAACTCATGCCGTGGTCTGAACTGATGGCGCGTTCCATCGAAACGGTGCACCTGTGCGGCCTGAATTGCAGCCTGAAGGAAACTGAACGCTGGCTGATTGCTACCGGCAATCAACTGAAGCGGGGAAGCACAGGCAGAACGTAGCTGCGCCGCGCGACGATCCTGCGCCGCTTGAGCCGCGACTACCCTGACCGGCGCGCCGCGCCTCAACTTCGCCCCGTTGCTGCTACCCTAGCTCGCAGCTTTTTTCGGAGGTGATCATGGCCAGGATTGTCTTATGGCTGATGCTGCTGGCAACGCCCGCGTTCTCACAGCCGGTTCTTCACGTGGGCACCGCCAGCGCCACGGCCGGCCTGAAAACCACCGGATACATTGACGTTCCATCCGGGGTTGACGCCGGCATGCGCATTCCTGTCGTGGTGGTGGCCGGAGCGCGCCCCGGGCCGGCGCTTGCGATCGTGAGCGGCGCGCACGGCACCGAATACGCCTCCATTATCGCGGTTGAAAAACTGATTGAGCTTCTGGACCCGCAGCAGATTTCCGGCAGCGTCATCCTGGTGCCGCTGGTGAACCAGGCATCATTCGAGCAGAAGGTGCCGCACGTCAATCCGATCGACGGCAAGAGCATGAATCGCTTCTATCCCGGCAAGCCTGACGGCACGCAGACGGAACGCGCTGCTTACGCCATCACGCGCGAGGTAGTTGAAAAATGCGATCACCTCATTGACCTGCACGGCGGCGACCTTGACGAGAACCTGCGCCCCTACAGCTACTGGGCGCCGACCGGCAAGAGCGAGCAGGACCGGATTTCCCGCGACATGGCTCTGGCTTTCGGGCTCGACACCATCATCATCAGCCGCGACCGGCCTTCGGACCCGAACGCCTCGAAGTACCTGGAGACGACCGCAAGCCTGCGGGGAAAAGCCTCCATCACGGCTGAGGCCGGGCGGGCCGGCCGGGTTGATACCGACGACGTGATGCGGCTGGTAAACGGCTGCATGGGCGTGATGCGCTACTTAAAGATGTTGGCGGGCAGCGCAGACGCGGTGCAGCATCCGGTGTGGATTGATCATGTGGAGACGTTGACCAGCGACGCGACCGGCATCTTCTATCCGGAAGTGGATCGCGGCGTTTACGTCGAGAAGGGTTCGAGGATCGGCCACGTGACCGATTACACCAACCGAACCGTTATGGAAGCGCGCGCGCCGGCCGCCGGCGTGGTGCTGTATATCTGCGCTCTGCCGAGCATGACCAAAGGCGCCACTATTGCCAACATCGGCGTGATTGCCGCAGGCGCTCCGCAATAAATTGTGCTCGCCCGTTTCGAGGGGAGTTGCGCGTCGGCGCCGCTGACAGATGGAGCCGATGTTGCTGCTGCGGCGGCTCCCGCATTGCGCTGCGCGCCGCCGAAGCCGTACGATGAAAAGTTGAACCTAGCGGAAGGGAACTGCTGATGGCGCAG
>JAJPJZ010000357.1 GCA_021323935.1 Terriglobia bacterium
CAGGTAGCAACGGGCGAACTGCGGATGGAACGGCTCTACGACCTCGCCTTTACCATGCCGGCGGTGGTGCTGGTCGGCGCAGGCGTTCCGCTGGTCGGGCTGCGCCGTCGAGTGAAGCGCAGCAAGCTGCTGGTGTGGCTCGGCATCACGCTCGCGCTGGTCATGTGCCTGGTCACGGTGGGCTGCGGCGGCAATGGCTTTGCCAATCCCAGCAATGTGCCGGTGATCACGCAGAACTCGGCGCAGGCCGGCCAATACACCATCATCGTGACGGCGACCAACACCACCAGCCAGAACCAGTATGACGTGGTGAGCTTGCCGTTCACGATTTCGCAGTAAATTGCACGGCTGGTGAAGCCCAGTTGTTTTTTGAAGGAGAGTAGGGAAATGCGGAAGCGAATTTCACTGTCACTGCTCAGCGCGTTGTTTGCGGTTGCGGTCTACGGCCAGGCGACTCCGCCGTGCCCAGGCTATAACGCGGGCAAAAACAACAATCTTGCCTGCGAGCTGCCCACGGCCACGCGCACATCCACGGCCGTGGTGGGCACGGGCACGCAGACGCTCGGGTCGCTTTCTCCGACGCTTGCCACCGCCTTGAGCCAGTTGCCGGTCGCGACCGCCGTCTCCGGCACGGGCCTGAGCTTCAGCCGGTCGCTGGGCATGAGCGTGGCGACGAATGACAGCCTGGGCAGCATCCTGACGCAGCGCGGCGAAACCATCGGCCGCCACAACTTCTACGTCTCCATGACGTATCAGCGCTTCAGCTTCGACAGCATTGACGGCATCGATCTTAAGAACCTGAAGACGGTAAACTCCGTCAACTATTCGTCAGGCCAGGTTACCTACAATGCGCTCGATACGCGCGTTGACCTGCGGGTCGACCAGTTCACCGGCCTAGCCAGCTTCGGCCTGACCAGCCGGCTCGATTTTTCAATGATCGTGCCATTCTCAAAGGTCACGATGGCGTCGGGCACGGCCATTCCCACACCCAGCGGCTACGGCACGCTTTACGTCACCAGCCCGAATGCGGCGCCGTTCGCGCAGGCGCAGGGCGCGGTTTCGTATCCCGGTTCGGCATTCGGAATCGGCGATATCGTCCTGAACGGCAAAGGCACGGTTTATAACGGCGAACGCACCAAGGTCGCTCTGGGCACCGATTTTCGCTTCAAGACCGGCGACGAAACCAACTACCTGGGCACCGGCGCTTACGGAGTAAAACCTTACGTCGTAATCTCGCACCGCGGGCGCAAGCTCACGCCGCACGCTAACGTTGGCTACCAGTGGAATGGGGTTTCGCCGCTCACGCTCGACGCCAACGGCCAGCACAACCTGCCCGGCAGCGTCGATTATGCCGGCGGTCTTGACTGGCGCGCCGCCAAGAAGCTGACGATTGTTGGCGAGTTCCTGGGCCAGTACGTGATCAACGCCCCGCGCGTCCAACTGATCTCAGCATCCGTGCCGGGCGCTCCGGGCGGCAGCCTGCAGACGGTTTCGCCGTATAGCGGCAGCTATGCCATGGATAACGGCGCAATCGGCTTCAAAGCGAACCCGGTGGGAGGGCTGATGATCACGGCCAACGCCATGTTCAAGCTCGATGATGCCGGCTTGCGCGCCAGAGTAGTGCCGCTGTTCGGCATCTCGTATCGCTTCGGGCGGTAAGTCAGCCTGGGAATTGCCCCGGAATATCCCTGAATGCGAAGACAGACGCTCGATCGAGCGCCTTGTTTTTTGTCTGCGATCTTTGGCGAGCCGGTCCTTGATATCTAGCTCCAGGTGTGTGCGGCGGGGCGGGGCATGGTGTCGGGAAACGCGGGAACGTGCTGCCGGCGGCGCGAGCCCAGTGCGTACCACGGCCGGCGTTCCACGCGCAGCAACATGCAGGTGATGTTGTCGTCGCCGCCATTGTTCTTTGCGGCTTCAATCAGCGCGTTGCAGGCTGCTTCCAGGCCGCGCTGCTGCTTCAGGATTTCAAGAATCTCGGCATCGCTGACCGGCTTGGTCAACCCGTCAGTGGCGAGCAGCAGCAGGTCTCCGGGCGCGGCGTGCAATTCTTCAATATCGGGATCTACGGTTTCTTCGGGCCCCAGCGCGCGCGTAATCACGTTTTGCAGCTCTGATCTAAGGCCTTCATCGGCCGTGATGATGCCGCGGCGCACCTGCTCGGCAACGAACGAATGGTCTTCTGTAATCTGCTGCAGGGTGCCCTCGCGAAATAAATACGCGCGGCTGTCGCCGACGTGAGCAATCGTGATCAGCTCACCGGTCATGGCAGCGCCCACGATGGTGGCGCCCATGCCGGCGCATGATGGCTGTGCCGCGGCAAACTCAAACACGGAGCGGTTCGCTTGCCGGATTGCGCTGGCCAGCGCGCGGCTTTGCGGTGAGAGCTCAGCCCACGCGCCGCCGGCGATCTCCGGGCCTGCGGGTTGCGCCATCTGCTCCAGCACAGTGCGCACTGCAATGCTGCTGGCCACTTCGCCTGCCTGCGCGCCACCCATGCCGTCAGAGACTACGAACGCCGAAGAGCCGGTGTCATAGCCGAAATTGTCTTCATTATTGGAGCGCACCGTCCCAATGTCGGTTTTGGCGGCCACGCTGACCCTGAGCATCGAACCTCCGAGCGCGTGAGCGTTATGCGCCCAAGGCGCGTTTCAGCAGCCCTGGCGCGGTGTTCCGGTGCGCTGGAAAGTGGGCGAAGTTTAGCAAACTGCACCGGCAACTGCAATCGGCAGGTGCCCGGTTCGTAAGCCCAAAGTGCGCCTTCACGCAGGCTGCTGCGGCCTGATCGCGGGCGAAACTCACGCTGACTGCAAACCCGGCGGGGTTCGCAGCCATCCTGTCTTATGTACATAACAAGGAGGCGACAATGGCCGGTGCAGAGTTCCTGCCTGACAATAACGAAGGTGCCGAACACTCAAAGGTGTTCGCCACGATTGAGCGGCTTATCGATACGTGCCGCGACGGCGAAAACGGCTATCGCGACGCCGCCGAGCACATCACGGATTCCTCGCTGCGAGCCTACTTCCAGGAGCAAAGCCTGGAGCGCGCCCGCTTTGCTGCCGACCTGGCCGGAGAACTGGAGCGGCTGGGCAAATGGGAGCAGACGCATCAGGGCACGCTGGCCGGCAACATGGAACGCACCTGGTTCGATCTGAAGCGAGCTCTCGGTGGCGATGACGTTACGATCCTGGAGCAGGTTGAGGCCGGGGAAGACCGGGCGAAGGCAAGTTACGAGCACGCCCTGGGACAGCCGCTGCCGGCCGCGCTCCTCGGAATCATTCGCTCACAGGCGCAGGCCGTGTTTGCGGCGCACGATCACGCCCGCAACTTGCGTGACCGTAAGAAGGCGGCATAGCGGCAGCGTTCTCAGCCGTCGTCACCACAAACAGCAGAAACAAACAGCCGGCAGTCTCGCTTGGAGATTCTGCCGGCTTTTAGTCTTTCAGCCGGATTTCAGAACGTCGGCCCGGCTTCCTTGCTCTGCTGGCACACTCCGCTCGTCGATTGCGACGTCAGATAAGCGGATTGCGTCCACGGCTTGCCGTCAGGCGCGGTCAGCAGGCTGGGATTGGTGAAGTCGAAGAACTCGCTCATATCGCCATTGCTCAGCCAGTAGGCATCGCGCTTGGTTAGCGGAGGCACGTTGAACGTCTTTTCGATAAAGGCCAGCACCGCCGTCCAATCACGACTGGTGTGCGAAACGTAATGCGGCTTGGCAAACGGTGAAATCACCATCAGCGGCACGCGGAAGCCGGTAAGGTTGAAAGTGCCGCCGATCGTTCCCAGCCTGCAGTAGCCGGCCGAGCCGTTATTCGGATCGGGGCAGTTGCCCGGCGCGATGGTATCGGGCGGGGGCACCTGGAATGGAGGCACGTGATCGTACAATCCGCCGCCTTCGTCATACGTCAGGATGAAGGCAGAGTCATTCCACGCGTCACTGTTCATCAGCGCTGAAATGATCGATTGCACGTAGGCCGCGCCACTCTGGATGTTGGCGTCGGGGTGTTCATCAAGTCCGCTTCCGCCCGAGGCACTGTCAATAAAGATGACTTCAGGCAGGGCCTTGTCGGGGTCGCACGGGTTTCCGCTGCACACGCCGTTCAAACGGTTGAACAGGTCATTAATGTTGTAAACCTTGGTCTGAATCGCCGGATCGGACCAATCCTGGAAGTTCGCGAGGAACACTCCATCGTGGTAGTAGTAAATCCAGCTCACGCTGGCCTGGTTCATAGCGCGGAAAATCGTAGGCGCCGAATACGGCGGATGGTTGGCGCTGCCGTCAGGCAAGATGTGCCCGAACGAGGTAGCCGCCATCAGGTACATGCGGTTGGGATACGTATTGGCCAGGATGGGCGAATGCCACGCGTCGCTGGTGGCAAAGAAGGTCGCCAGATCGTAATAGTAGGGAATGTCGGTCTGGTTGTAGTAGCCCATCGCCCGTGTGCCGTCGGGATCATACTGCTGGGTGACCGAGCCGGTCGTATCCAGGAAATTGTTCATCGAGAACATGCTGTTGGTGAATGTGAAGCTCGGCGACGTGGTATTCGCCCACGCAGAATCGCCGCCGGCCAGCGCCACATCGTGATGGGCTTCATCCCACGCGGGCGACAGGTTCTCGGTGCAGACCGTGGCTTCGTGGAACGGCTTCACGTGAACCGAGTTTGGCGGATTGCCATTGTGCTTGGTTAACGTCACATTGGGATCGAAGCCGTCAACCGTTTGCGAATCTGCAATTCCCGCCTGCTGCAGCCGTGCGCTGCGATACGCGCCCAGCACGCCGAAATAATTATCGAACGAGCGGTTCTCCTGCAGCATTACGAAGATGTGCTTCAACGTTCCGGGCTGCGCGGGGTTTACTGTCACGGTGACCGATTGCGTAACCTGCGTGCCGGCCGAGTCGGTAGCAGTAGCAGTAAACGTTGTCGTCGCCGTAAGCGCGCCGGTGGTCGCGGTGCCTGAAGGCAGCGCGCACGATGAGCAGATTCCATGATCGATGGCCAGCGCGGTCGCTGTGCCGTTTGAAACTTTCCAGCTCAGCGTCGCGGTTTGCCCGCTCGTGATGGTGGCCGGTATGGCGGTCAGGCTAAGCGAAATTGGCACCGTGACGACAACCGTGGCAGTCGCGGTCTGCCCGCCCGCGCCCGTCGCGGTCAGCGTGTAAGTCGTGGTCTGCGCCACGGCGACACCTGAGAGCGAACCTGAGGTCGCAAGCGGCGAGCCATCGTCGTTCTGCAGCGGGTCAGGAGTGATCGTGACCGAGAGCGCATTGGTCGTGGTCCATGACAACGTAGTGGCCTGGCCGCCGCTCACCGTCGCCGGGCTTGCCGTGAATGACGTGATCTGCGGCGGTACCGGCTGCACGACCGTAACGGTCACGCTTTGAGTCACGGTTTGACCGTTGCTCCCGGTGGCGGTCGCCGTGTACTTGGTTGTGGTCGTGGGCTTTACCTGCTGGCTGCCGGCGGGCAGGGCACATTGCGAGCAAACACCGTTATCGATTGCCAGCGCGGTGACATTCGCGGTGCTCCACGAGAGCGTCACCGCCGTGCCGGCCGTAACGTTCGTGGCCTGATCGACGGTAAACGTAAGCGATGGCGCCGGCGCCGACGAGGAGCCGGGGTTGCTGCCTGTGGTGGTTCCCACGCCGGCGCTGCTGTGAGAGCCGCCGCACGCGGTGAGAAGACCGATTAAAAACAAAATGATGGCCGGAACAAAAGACCTGAGGGCCTTTGACATCCTGGGAAACCCCTTGCAATGCGAGTTTCTGCCCGCCATCGCAGTGGCAGGCAGAGACGACCTTAGGCGCACGCCGTTCACCTCATATGATTCAGAGCTGCTGCGCAAAAGTTGGCTGCCGGGGTGCACCCGGAGCCACATACATCCTGAAAACCGGTTATGATGGCTATTTTTCACCACCCGACTGGAAGGAACGATGAAGCAGATTGCCGATTGGGCACTGGCGACGGCGGCAGCGCGCCGGGCCAGGTATTGTGACGTTCGCGTGGTTGACGATCGGCAGCGCGCCCTCGCTACCAAGAACGGTGTGGTGGGCCATGCGGCTGATTCCGAATCGCTGGGGGTCGGCATCCGCGTGATTGCTGAGGGCGCCTGGGGCTTCGCTTCCACTGACAATCTGAGCCGGAGTGCCGTTGAGGCTGCGGCCGCACGCGCGGTCGAGATTGCGCGGGCTTCGTCGCGCGTGAAGCAGCGCGAGCTGGCGCTTACGCCGGAAAAGGCGGTGAAAGCTGACTGGCGCGGCCCTTGCGAAATCGATCCTTTCACCACGTCAATCGAACAGAACCTCGCACTGCTGCAGCGCGTGAACGATGAGCTGCAGTCGGTGAAGGGCGTGACCCTGGCTGAAACTAATTTGAATTTCCGCCGCTATGAACAGTGGTTCTGGTCATCGGACGGCGCTGAAATCCATCAATCGAAGACCACGACCGGCGCCGGTTTTGCCGCCTATGCGTTCCAGGGCAATGAACTTTCCAAGCGCTCATATCCCAATTCATTTGGCGGCCAATACCAGAACCGCGGCTACGAGCTCATCGCCGACCTCAAGCTGGTGGAGAATGCGCGCCGCATCGGCGAAGAAGCAGTCGCGCTTCACTCCGCGCCGCAGTGCCCGGAGCTGACCGGCACGGTCGTCCTCGATTCCTCGCAGCTCGGCCTGCAGATACACGAATCGGTCGGCCACCCAATTGAGCTTGATCGCGTGCTCGGCATGGAAGCAAACTTCGCCGGCACTTCCTTCCTCACGCTCGATAAGCTGCGCACCCTGCGCTACGGCAGCGAGATCGTGAACGTAGTCGCCGATGCCACCGAGCAGCACGGCCCGGGACTCGGCACATTCGCCTACGATGACGAAGGAGTGCCGGCGCAGTGCACGCCCATCATCACCAACGGGCTGTTTACCGGCTATCTTTCCTCGCGCGAAACCGCCGCCGAAGTGGGCGAGTCGCGCAGCAGCGGCACCATGCGTGCCGAGGGCTGGAACCGCATCCCGTTGATTCGCATGACCAACATCAGCATCCTTCCCGGCGAACGGCCGCTCAGCTTCGCCGACCTGATCGCCTCAACCGATGACGGCATCTACATGCAGACCAATCGTTCCTGGTCGATTGATGACAAGCGCTACAACTTTCAATTCGGCTGCGAGATCGGCTGGGAAATCAAAAACGGAAAAATCGGCAGGATGGTCAAGAACCCATCCTACAGCGGCATCACCACCGAGTTCTGGAATTCCATGGACGCCATCTGCTCGCGCGACGAGTGGACGCTTTGGGGCACGCCCAACTGCGGCAAGGGCCAGCCACAGCAGGTGATGGGCACGGGCCACGGCGCCGCGCCGGCGCGTTTCCGCAACGTGAAGATCGGGACGGCCTACCAGAAGGGCGGGGCATGAGGGAGGCACTCAGCCTGGCGGCGGGCAGGGAAGCGCTGGCGGCGGCGACGGCGGCGGCGGGGGGCGCGGCGGTGGAAGTGACGCTGGAGGAGACGCACTCGGAGCTGACGCGGTTCGCCCACCTCGCGATCCACCAGCACGTGGGCGAGACGGCGGCGGCGCTTTCGGTGCGGACGCAGATGGGCGGACGGACGGCGCGGGCGGCGACGCACCGGCTGGACGGCGCCGGAGTGCGGGAGGCCACGGAGCGGGCGCTGGCGCTGACGCGGGCGCAGGCGGAGGATCCGGATCTGCTGCCGATGGCGG
>JAJPJZ010000153.1 GCA_021323935.1 Terriglobia bacterium
AGATGCTTCATTCTGAATTGCGCGACGAACAGAGCAAGCCGCGTTTGAATGAGATGCAAGTTCCTGCATTGCAGACTGCCAGGTTTCCAGCACAGACAGTTACTAAAGGATTAAAAAGGGGGAGCAGGCCGGAGGCGCGGATGCGGGATGCTCAATGCGATGAAGCGGCGCGCCCGAATGCGGTATCCAGGTACTCACCGGCGGAGGGGTCTCGACGCCCAGAGTTGCAGTAAAGCTCAATTCAGCAGCTACTTACAATCGAAGCTGCGGATTGGCCTGTGGATTGCTGTTTCCAGACGTGGGCTCAGGCAGGAGCCCGATGATGCCGCAGAGAAATGAAGACCTGTTCCTCAACCTTGCCCATGTTGTAAACAATCCGCTCACCGCAATCCGCAATGCGCTGTACCTGGCGGGGCGACTGAGTGACGATCCTGAACTGCTTGCTTACCTGGAGCTGGCGAATGGCGAGGTGAGCAGAATTTCGGCGTCGCTGACGGCGATTTGGTCAGATTCGAAACGCAGAGCTGCGATGAAAGCGGCGGCATAGCGCGCGGTTGTGGCGAAGCGCGCGATGATTTTGGCACTCGACCGGGACGACTGCCAAGCGGCGGAAGCAAAAATTCGCGGCGTCTGCACCGAAATAGTTGCTTTCCCGATTGTGTCGAGCTACGATGAAGCCGTGGGAACTCTCCCAGGGTTACCACATCCCTAGCAGTACCGGGGCCCGCTAACCAGCACAATTCAGTTCAATGCGCGTGCAAAGGCGCGCTTGCGTCGATTGGCGAGTCCAGCTCCAAAGTCCGAACGATCAGGCCCAGCAAGGGTTCCGCAAAAGGCGGGACCGCGGAGAGATACGGACATGGCGTGGTACGCGTATTGCCTCACAGAGCAACAAGCATTCCTTCCCGGCCCCCGTTCCCGTCGGCCAGCACTGATTGAACAGCTTCGTGGCATCGCCGAGCACGAAGTTTACGCATATCCGAGCGGCGAGTTTGCCGTGGTGGTAAGCGATTTCGGCGGCATTGAGCTTGACCAGAAATGCATCCTGGAGCACGCGCGGGTGGTGAGCGAGTGCTTCCGCACCACGACGGTGCTGCCGTTCCGGTTTGGGACGGTGTTCCACACGGATGAGGAGTTGCGCCGGGCGGTACGCGCCAATCGCAAAGCCTTCGTCGCCACGGTGGAGCGGCTGCGCGGCAAGTCGGAGATGCACCTGAAGTTGCTGGTGCAGGACGGGTCGTTTGTGGGCGCGGTGGATGAAAAAGTGGTGCACGCTTCGGTGGGCGGCGAGTATTTGAGCCAACTGAAGCAGCGAGCCGCGCGCGACCGCGAACGGCAGAGCCGCGCCCGCACGCTTTCGGTGCAGGTGCAGCGCCTGTTCAATCCGCTGGAGGCCGATGTGACCTGCAAGAAGGACTCAGGCCGCATCGTCATCGATATTGCGCACCTGATCCCGAGCCAGGGGGTTGAGGTGTACCAGAACCGCTACACGATCGCGGCGCGCCAGCTCAAAGGCTGCGAGTTGCTGGTCAGCGGTCCGTGGCCGCCCTATCACTTCATGCCGGGCAAGCTGCGCACCGTGAGTTAAGGCGCGCCTGGCCTGCGGAAGCAGCGCCTGATGCGAATTGCTGCGCTTTACGATATCCATGGCAACTTGCCGGCGCTGGAGGCGGTGCTGGCCGAAATTTTCGGCCAGGCCGGGCATGGCGGCGTCGATCGCGTAGTGGTGGGCGGCGACATTGTGCCCGGCCCCATGTGGCGCGAAGTGCTGGATCGCCTGCTTGCCTTGCCGGCGCCGGTGGATTTCATTCAGGGTAACTGCGAAGTGGCGGTCCTCGGGGAACTTGCCGGCCGGCCGACTCGGCTGCCCGAGCAGGCGCGCGAAGCCATTCGCTACACCGCGCAACACATCACCCAGGAAGAGCAACGGCTGTTGGCGCAATGGCCGAAGACGCTTCGCCTCAGGGTTGAAGGCGTTGGCGACGTGCTGTTCTGCCACGGCACGCCTCGGCATGAAAACGAAATCTTTTCGCGCGCGACCGATGAGCGCCTGCTCCTGCCGATCTTCGAGCCGCTGAACGCAGCGGTGGTGGTGTGCGGCCACACGCACATGCACTTTGATCGCTTGGTGGGCCGCACGCGCGTGCTGAACGCCGGCAGCGTGGGCATGCCGTTTGGGGTGCCGGGCGCCTACTGGCTCATGCTCGCCCCCGAACCTGCGCTGCGCCGCACGCAGTATGATCTTGGCGCCGCGGCGGCGCGCATTCGTGCTACGCGCTATCCGCAGGCAGAGGATTTTGCCTCGCGCTCGGTGTTGAGCCCGCCTTCCGAGCAACAGATGCTGGAGCTGTTCGCCAGGGCTGAACTGCGCGAAGGCGCGGCGGCCGCCTAAATTTCATGTCGCTGAAAATTCGTGGAGGCTTTGCGGTGGCTGGGCGACGCTTGGCGGTTGCTGCGCGCAGCGGCTGAAGATTGACAACGAAGCTCGCGGCGCATAGGGCCAGCGGGCGACAGCGAATCATTCAAGGCTGGTGACGCCGCTCAGCACGCCGCCGAGATGTGCGGTGAGCGCGATGACGATCACGGTCACGAACTCGAATACCGTGATCGCAGCCAACGCGTGCCCTATGCGCTTGCGATTGCGCCATCGCAGCCAGGCGGCGATGCAGATCAGCAGCCCTGAAACCGCGCCCAGCACGAGGTGCAGGAGCAGCGTGCCTTTGAGCTTTTGCCCTTCAAGCTGCCATTGCCAGGCGAGCAGTCCAGTGGCGACGGTGGGCAAGGCAAACAGCGCCGCCCCGGCGATGTTGCACTGCGCCGCGGCAGCGAGCGCCGCGCGCCGGGTGATTCGCGCTGCCACGTCGAAGCCCACGCCGGAGAGAAACAGCGCAATGGGAAAGTGGACCAGGACCACGTGCTGGGCGTGGCGCGCCAGCACGATCGAACGCAGATCGAAAGGGTTGGCCACGCGCTACTCCACCACCAGCTTGCCCTTCATCTTGGGGTGGATGCCGCAGAAATACATGTAGGTTCCAGGCTGCGCCGCCGTAAAGGTAAATTTCTCGTCGGTGTCGATGGTCTTTGAGCGAAAGCTCTTGTCTTCGGCGATCACGTTGTGGGGAATATCGTCGCGGTTCACCCAGGTGACTTGCGTGCCCGCCTTCACATGAATGTCAGCGGGATTGAAGGTGAAGTTATCGATCCTGATTTCGGTGGCGGCGGCATCGGCAGAGCCGTTCGCCGCGCCGGCCGGCGTGCCGCGCTGCCCGTATGACAGCGCTACTCCAGCGGCCGAGAGCAGCAAGCCCACGGCGGCAACGAGGGTGAAAGTTCGCATTGAATCCTGCTCCTGTGACGAAAGTGCAAATCAACTGAGCGGGCGCGGGCAATGATGCCCCGGGCGTGCTCACTGTTCATAACTGAAGGGCGGCAGTTTTATTCCGTGCGGGGAGCAGGAGCAGCAAACAAAAAGCGGCGGCGGGGCCGTATGAGTGCGTCCGGTTGCAGCAACAGCGGCCAGAAATAGTAAGCGCCACGAATTCGCAATCCGTGGCGCGGTTGGACCCTGCAGGTTCGCGGGAGCCTCTTGATCAGCTCAGCTTTTCGCCAATCGATTTTGCCTGGGTGAACAGATAAAGATAATCAGGGCCGCCGGCCTTGGAATCGGTGCCTGACATGTTGAAGCCGCCGAAGGGATGCGCGCCCACGATGGCGCCGGTGCACTTGCGGTTCAGGTAGAGGTTGCCGACGTGGAACTCGCGCCGCGCACGCTCCAGCTTTTCCTTATTGTTGGTGTAGATGGCGCCGGTCAGGCCAAATTCGGTGCCGTTGGCGATGGCGAGCGCATCATCGAAATTGCGCGCCTTGATGACGCCCAGCACCGGCCCGAAAATTTCTTCCTGCGCGATGCGCGAGTTGCGATCGAGATCCGCCACCAGCGTGGGCTCGATATAGTAGCCGCCATCGTCATGCTTGATGGCGTTACCGCCGGCCAGCACGCGCCCTTCCTTCCTGGCAACGTCAATGTACTTCAAAATGCCTTCGTAGGCGGACTTTGAAACCACGGGGCCCATGTAGGCGTTCTCCACCGGGTCGCCCGGCTTGATCTGCCTGACGCGCGGCGCCAGCCGCTCCAGAAATGCGTCGTAAACTTTTTCGTCGAGGATGAGGCGAGAGCACGCCGAACACTTCTGCCCCTGGAAGCCGTAGGCCGAGGCCAGCACGCCTTCGAGAGCGGAATCCAGGTCAGCTTCCGAATCGACAATGATCGCGTCTTTGCCGCCCATTTCGAGGATGGTGCGCTTGATCCAGATCTGGCCCTGGCGATGCTTGGCTGCGGCTTCGTTGATGCCGAGGCCGACTTCGCGCGAGCCGGTGAAGGCGATGAAGCGCGTCTTAGGATGCTCAACAATGGCCTGGCCGAAATCGCCGCCGCCACCAGGGCAGAAGTTCACCACGCCCGCGGGCATGCCAGCTTCAACCAGCGCTTCGAAAAATTTGGCGGCAATCGTCGGCGACTCCGATGACGGCTTGAGGATGACGGTGTTGCCGGCGACAATGGCCGCGCCGGTCATGCCTGCCATGATGGCGCAGGGGAAATTCCACGGCGGAATGACCGCGCCCACACCCAGCGGGATATACCACAGGCGGTCACGCTCGCCCGGCAACTGCACGGGCGGCTCAGCCTGCGCCAGGCGAAGCATTTCGCGGCTGTAAAGTTCCAGGAAGTCGATGGTTTCGGCCACATCGGCGTCAGCTTCTGCCCAATTCTTGCCGACCTCGTAGACCATCCAGGCGCCGAACTCGAACTTGCGCTCGCGAATGATGGCCGCAGTTTTCTGCAGCAGCAGCGCGCGCTGCTCCGGCTGCACGAACTTCCACGTCTCGAAGGCGCGCAAAGCCGCGTCCATGGCGGGCTGCACGTGCTCAGGCCCGGCCTTCTGGTGAACTCCAACGACCTCTTTGGGCCGCGCCGGATTGGTGGAGGTGATCTTTTTGGCCGTGCGGTGCTCCTGGCCGGCAATGACCAGCGGATACTCGCGCCCCAGCTCGCTTTTCACCCTGGCCAGCGCTTCACGCATGCCGCGCTGATTTTCAGGCTTGGAGAAATCGACGCTGGGCTCGTTCTTGAACGGCGAGCTGGAGGCTTTCGTGAGCTGCTGTGCGGCTTTTGACGGCGCAGACGCCGGATTGGCATTGGTGGCAGAAACGCGGGGCTGTTCAACTGTGGCCATGGTGATGTCCTTTTGATTTGGGCTGGGCGCGGCGTCATCCGCGCCAGGCAGGCGCTACAAGGATTCGATGAGCGCGCCGAACAGAGGATTCTAACAAAGCAGGAGGGCTGGGGGCGGCGCAGACTGATGAGCGGAAGCGCGGAAGACTACATTTCAGAAGCGCCTTATCGCAGTCGCGCGATGCGGACTGACATCGACGATTTCTAGGCGCGGCCATCATCTACACTGGCTGGGCATGAGTGGCGGCGCGGAGAAAATCCGGTTTGGGATTGTTGGCTTCGGGCTGCATGCGGTCAAGCGGCTGATGCCGGGGTTTCGCAGGTCCGAGCACACGGTGGTGACGGCACTTTCGCGACGCGATGCCGGGCGCGCACAACACTCGGCCTCCGAATACGGCATTGCGCGCTGGTTCACCAGCACGGCCGAGCTGTGCGCCGCGCCTGAGGTGGATGCCGTGCTGGTCACGACCCCCAACTGCGCGCACCTGAATGACGTGCTGGTGGCGGCCGGGCATGGCAAGCCGGTGCTGGTGGAAAAGCCGATGGGCATGAACGCGGATGAGTGCGTGCAGATGATCGGCGCGGCCGACAAAGCCGGAGTGCTGCTGGGCGTGGCGCAGATTTTTCGCTTCACGAGGTCGCTCGAGCGCATTCGCGAGATCGTGAGCAGCGGCGAAATCGGCGAGCCGCTGTTTGCCCGGTCGGAGTTCAGCTACAACGGCCTGGTGACTGCGCGCGCATGGATCAACGATGCTACCGTGGCGGGCGGCGGGCCCATCATGGATGTGGGCGTGCACTGCATCGACGCGCTGCGCTTCGTGCTGCAGCAGGAAGTGAAGGCGGTTTCAGCCGCGGCGCGCTATGACCGGCACTGGCAGGATGTGGAAGGCGCGGCCGCGCTCACGCTCGAGTTCGACGGCGGAACGCTCGGGGCGGTGCTGGTTTCGGCGCGCACCGATTATCGCTCCCCATTTGAAATTACCGGCACCAGCGGCACGGTTCGCGCCGATGATGCGCTCAGCGTGGAGCATCCGCCGGCGATTGAACTGGTGCGCAACGGCAAAGTAGAGCGCTCGGAGCATGTCAGCAACGCCGACGCCTACGCGCGCCAGGTGGATGCGTTCGCGCTCGCCATGCGCGGCGGGCAGCCGTTTGCCGCCAGCGGCGAAGACGGCCTGCGCAACCAGCTGGTGCTCGACGCCGCGTATCGCAGCATCGCAAGCGGGCGCACCGAGCGCATTCCGTGAGACGCCGGCGCACGGGCGGCAGGCGTCGTGCCATGATGCGGCGGCTACATTGCGGCGGC
>JAJPJZ010000139.1 GCA_021323935.1 Terriglobia bacterium
AGCCATTTACGCCGAGCGCCCGGTCGCGCTCGCCGGCCTCGGGAATGGGCTTAAAGTTGGCCGTGACCACCAGCCTGGGCTGCTCGGCCGGGAGCTGCATGGTGAGCAAGCCGGGCTCCCGCCACGCTGCCCGGGCGGTGCGTGGCCCCGCCATCACCACCCGCTTGCGCAGCGCCAGCAGCTCGCGATACCACGCCAGCATTTGATTATTGCCGCGCAGCGCCAGCTCCCAGTTCAGTTTTGAGCGGTTGAAGGTTGCGGGGTCTTCCGGGTCAGGAACGTCATTCCAGTCAAAGTCTTTAAATTCCTCGCGCCGGCCTTTGCGGACTGCCGCCTGCAAGGCCGGGTCACTATAGCTGGTGAAGAACAGGAACGGTGCGGTCTCGCCGTATTCCTGCCCCATGAAAAGCAGCGGCGTGTGCGGCGCCAGGAGCAGGAAGGCCGCCGGCGCAAACAGCCTGGCCTCAGGCACCAGCGCCGAAAGCCGCTCGCCGCGCGCGCGATTGCCGATCTGGTCGTGATTTTGAATGCAGACCACGTGCTGCGGCAGCAGCATCTCGCGGCTTGAGCTCCCGCGATGCCGCCCCCAGAAGTTGAACTGCTCGCCCTGGAACACAAACCCTTCGTTCAGCGCGCGCACCACCTGCTCAGGCCGCCCAAAATCCTGGTAATAGCCTTTCCGCTCGCCGGTGAGCAGAACATGGAAGGCGTGATGAAAATCGTCGCTCCAGATGGCGTCAAGCCCGTAGGCGCCGGGCGCTTTCCTGGTGTAGCGCGGGTCGTTCTCGTCAGTTTCCGCGATGACGCAGACGGTTCGGCGCAGTTCCTCCGCCAGTTCCTGCACCTTTACCTTGATCTCGGCAGCAATGTGCAGCCCGGAATCGTCACGAATCGTCTGCACCGCGTCAAGTCGCAACCCGTCCAGGTGATATTCGCGGATCCAGTACAGCGCATTCTCAACAATAAAGCGCCTCACCGGCGCGGAATCCGCCTGGTCGTAGTTGATGGCGTCGCCCCAGGGCGTCTTGTGCCGATCGGTGAAATACGGCCCGAACTGGCGCAGGTAATTGCCTTCATTGCCGAAGTGGTTGTAAACCACGTCAAGCATCACGGCCAGCCCGGCACGATGCGCGGCATCCACCAGCCGCCTGAGGCCCTCGGGGCCGCCGTAGCTGGCCTGCACCGCATACAGCCCTACCCCGTCGTAGCCCCAGTTGCGCTCGCCGGGGAAGGCCGAAACCGGCATGATCTCAATCGCCGTGATGCCCAGTTCGCGCAGATACCCGAGCTTTTCGATGGCAGCGTCAAACGTGCCTTCAGGCGTGAATGTGCCGGTGTGAAGTTCGTAGATGACGTATTGCTCGAGCGGCAGCCCGCGCCAGCCGCCGTCGTGCCATTCATATTTTTCCGGATCGACGATCTCGGTGGGGCCGTGAATGCCCAGCGGCAGGAAACGTGAAACCGGGTCGGGCGCGGGCTTGTTCTGGTCGACCGACACCAGGTACCGGTCGCCGGCTGAGGCGCGGGTTTCGAGCGTCCAGATGCCGCCCTCGCCGCGGCGCATCGGCAGGCCTTGGTTTTCATCCGCCATCACGATCGTGACTTGCTGCGCCTTCGGCGCCCAAACCCGAATCTCAGCGGTGTTGTGATTAATTACGTGCGCGCCCAGCATCGCGGCAGAACTTAGAACCGTCATCGTCACGTTGTGACGGCAAACCAGTGGGTTAGGATGCTTGCAGCTTCTCGATGCTCATCCTGGCCTCAGCTTCGCCGCGTCGCGCCGAATTGCTGCGCAACGCCGGCCTCGAATTCCGGGCTGTGCCGCCGCACGTGCCGGAAGAGCACGCGCCCGGCGAAGCTCCCACCGCCTACGTGGAGCGGCTGGCCCGCGCCAAGGCCGAAGCCATTGCCGCCCGCTTCAGCGGCGATACTGTCCTGGGCGCCGATACCACGGTGGTCATCGACGCCGCCATCCTGGAGAAGCCGCGCGACGCGGCTGATGCCCGCCGCATGCTGCGGCAGCTCAGCGGCCGCACTCATCACGTGACCACCGGGGTTTGCGTTGCCCATGGCGGGTCCGCAATGGTTGAGCACGAAACCACGCTCGTGACCCTCGATCCCATCACCGAAGATGAAATTGACCGCTACGTCGCCGTTGGCGAGCCCATGGATAAAGCCGGCGCCTACGCCATCCAGGGCATCGCCTCGCGCTGGGCGTCGCGCATCGAAGGCTGCTATTTCAACGTGGTGGGTCTGCCGGTTCCGCGGGTTTACCGGATCCTGAGGAAAATTGGCGCAGCCTGAGGAACGCGCGCGCTACTTCTTGTGCTCTGAATCGGGCGAATCGTCGCGCATCGCGTTCTTGAAGTTGCGGATGCCTTCCCCCAGCCCCCTGCCGACGCCGGAAAGCTTACTGGGACCAAAAATCAGCAGCGCGATCACCAGGATCAGCGCAATTTCAGGAAAGCCCAATTTGCCCATAAAAGCCTCCGGCCGCGGGGAAAACTCAATTATACGCGCGATTTGAGCCTGGGCCCTAACAAACCGCCTCGCCTGCGCCAGACCCTGTTCAGCATCTCGCCCGGCTAAACTGCCGCGATCATCGCCGCCAGCAACGCGGTGCGCCGCGGCAGCTCCGCCAACAGCACGCTTTCGTGTTCCGAGTGCGCGCCTTCTCCCACTGCGCCCATGCCATCGAGCGTCGGCACGCTCAGCGCCGCCGTGAAGTTTCCGTCCGAGCCGCCGCCGGTCGCGGCTTCCTTCAATTCCCAGCCCAGCTCACCGGCGATCTGCCTGGCCTTAGCAAACAGCGCCGCAATGTCGCGCGTCCGCTCCATGGGAGGCCGGTTCAGCCCGCCACGCACTTCGAGCTTGCAGCCGCGGTCCACCGCGCGCAGCCCGCGGAATTTTTTTTCAATCAGCCTGGCGTCTTTCATCTTCGCAATGCGGACGTCGATATCTGCCTCGGCCTCCGCCGCCACCACGTTTGTCCGCGTGCCGCCGCGGATTACGCCCGCATTCACGGTGAGGCCGCGCTTGATGTCGGTGAAGCCTGCGATGCGTTCAATCTGCCTCGCCAGCTCCACGATTGCGCTGCGGCCCTTGTCAAAATCAACGCCTGAGTGCGCCGCCCGCCCCGTGACCTTGACGTGATAATTGCCCACGCCCTTGCGCGCGGTCTTCAGCGCGCCCTGGGCGCCTTGCGCCGGCTCCAGCACAAACACGGCTTCCGCCTGCCTGGCCAGCTTCTCCGTAACCGGTCGCGACGATTCGCTGCCCACCTCCTCATCGGTATTGAGCAGCACGGTCACGGCGCGCGGCAGCCCGCCGGTTTCCGCGAGCGCCCGGATGGCCGCCATCATCATCACGATGCCGCATTTCATGTCGAGCGTGCCCGGGCCGAACAGCCGGTCTTTCGTTGCGCGGAACGGCGTCTTGCGCAGCGTGCCGAGGTCATACACGGTATCAAAGTGGCCAAGCAGCATGATCGGCTTGGCTCGCCGCCGCGTCTCCAAACTAGCCTTGAAATCAACTTCAAGGTGATTGCCGAATCGCCCGCCCGGGTGCCAACGAATGGCGCCGCCCAGGGCTTCAAACTTTGCCTGCAGTACTCGCCCCAGGCGATCGACTTCAGCCTTGCTGAAGCTCGGCGATTCCATTTCGACCAGCTCGCGCGTCGCGGCGACCATCTCGCCGAGCCGCGGTTCAATGATGCGAATTAGCCGGCGCGGATCCACGGGCATGCCCAACACGTTAAAAGCTAATCGCCAAAAGTGCAAAGCGCGCAAACTTCCGCCCGCGTGCGCACGCTCCCGCGCACGGCCTCAGATGAAGTTTGCCCTTTTCACCCCGCCCAGTTTTGCTATGCTTTCGAGTTTCCTGCGCGCTGTTCTGGAGGAGCCAGATGGAATTTTCCCGTCGCGACTTTATCGTTACCGCCACCATGGCCTCGCTCGCCGCCAGGGCGCGCGGCCAGGCGCAATCTTCTGCCACGCCCGGCGCCCAGCCCACTCGCCCGCCCGTCCAGACCACCGGCAAAGGCTTCGGCACGGGCCGGCCGCCCATCCTGGTTTCAAGCGCCAATGGCTGGAACGGTATCGATATCGGCTACCAGATGGTACGTGACGGCAAAGACACGCTCGATGCCGCCATCGCCGTCGGCAAGGTGCAGGAAGACGATCCCAATGACAGCAGCGTGGGCTACGGCGGCCTGCCCAACGAAGAAGGCGTGGTCGAGCTTGACTCCTCGTGCATGCACGGACCCACCCGCCGTGCGGGAGCTGTGGGCGGCGTGCGCAACATTAAGAACGTGGCGCTGCTGGCCCAGGCGGTCATGAACAACACCGGCCATGTGATGCTGGTGGGCGAAGGCGCCGAGCGCTTCGGATACGCCATGGGCTTTGAAAAAATGAACCTGCTCACCGAGCGCTCGCGCAAGACCTGGATGCTGTGGAAGGAAACTCACAGCAACCAGGATTGGTGGGGCCCCGGCCTCGACGATCCCAACTGGCAGGCCAACGCCCAGGGCGAAGCCGCCAGCGCGCAACTGCAGGAAGAAATTTACCGCCGCCTGGAAGAACTGGCCGCGCGGCTCGGCATCGAGCCCGAATACCGCCAGGTCGCAATTGAGCAGGTGCTGCATCCGCCGCACGGCACCATCCATTGCTCCGCGCTCAACGACAAAGCCGAAATCTCAGGCATGACCACCACCAGCGGCCTGGCCTGGAAGCTGCCGGGACGCTGCGGCGATACGCCCATCATCGGCGCCGGCTGCTACACCGATCAGGACGTGGGCTCCGCCGGTGCCACCGGCTCGGGCGAAGAGAACATCCGCGTGGCCGGGGCTCACTCCATTGTTGAAAACATGCGCAAAGGCATGAGCCCGCAGGAAGCCGGCCTTGATGTCCTGAAGCGCATTGCGCGCAACTTCAACAACGACCAGAACAAGCTGCGCTACGTCAGCATGAACTACTACATCCTGCGCAAAGATGGCGCTTACGCCGGCGTCAGCATGTGGAGCGGCCGCCTTGACCGGCCCAGCCGCTTCTGCGTCCACGACGGCCAAAAGCGCCTTGAGCCTTGCGTGGCGCTGTTCCAGGGAACCGACCTTCCCTATCCGCCGCGCACTCCGCAGCCCCGGCCTAACGTGCCCAGCTCGAGGTAGCAGACCGAGGTCACGCGCTGAGGTTCGCTGTGAACGTGCCGTCCTGCGGCTGATGTGTTGCAGCGCGCCGGATCGCGCGACCGCCCCGCCGCCGCCCTCGCACGGCTGCGCTTCTTGATACAGTAGTGGGTTCGCCTTTCGTCATGAGAACCCGCTCTACTCTTCCCGTCGTTGCCTACTTCTCCATGGAGATCGCGCTCGACCCGCGCATGCCCACCTACAGCGGCGGCCTGGGGGTCTTGGCCGGTGACACTCTGCGTTCGGCCGCCGACCTGGGCGTGCCCATCGTGGGCGTGACCCTGCTGCATCGGAAGGGTTATTTCACCCAGTCGCTCGATGGGTCCGGCAATCAGTCTGAGCAGCCTCAGCACTGGACGCCCGACGCCATGCTGCGCGAAATGGATGCGCGCGCCACCGTCCACATTGAAGGCCGCCCCGTCCATGTGCGCGCCTGGCGCTACACCGTCTCCGGCATTACCGGCGAAACCGTGACCGTGTACCTGCTCGATACTGACCTGCCTGAAAATGCGCCGCAGGACCGCGGCCTCACCGATTCGCTCTATGGCGGCGATGACCGCTACCGCCTGGCGCAGGAGATCGTGCTCGGCCTTGCCGGCCTTGAAATTCTGCGCAAGCTCGGCCACAACGACATTGAGGCTTACCACATGAACGAAGGCCATTCGGCGCTGCTTGCGCTCGGCCTTCTCGAGCGCCGCCTGGCCCAGAGCTTCGCCGGCCGCATCAAGCAGCTCGATATCGATAGCGTTCGCCGCCTCTGCATCTTCACCACGCACACGCCCGTCCCCGCCGGCCACGATCAGTTCCCGCGGTCGCTGGTGGAGCACGTGCTCGGCGAAGACCGCAGCGCTTTGCTCGGCGAAAGCAGCTCCTGGCACGGCGACATGCTCAACATGACGTACCTGGCGCTGCGCTTCTCCGGATACGTCAACGGCGTGGCCATGCGGCACGGCGAAGTTTCGCGCGGCATGTTTCCCAAGTACTCCATCAACGCCATCACCAACGGCGTACACGCGCTCACCTGGACGTCAGAGCCCTTCCGCCGGCTGTTCGACCGCAGCCTGCCCGGCTGGCGCCAGGACAACAACTATCTGCGCTATGCCATCAGCATTCCGCTCGAGCAGATTCGCCAGGCGCACAATGAAGCCAAGCAGTTGCTGGTGCATGAAGTGCAAGCCGCAACCGGCGTTGCGCTTGATCCCAATGTTTTCACCATTGGCTTTGGCCGCCGCGCCAGCACCTACAAGCGGGCTGACCTGCTCTTCCGCGACCCGGCACGGCTCAAAGCCATCGCCGAAAGAATGGCGCCCATCCAGCTTGTCTATGCCGGCAAGGCCCATCCTCGCGACGAAGGCGGCAAGGCCATCATTCGCAGCGTCTTCAGCGGCGCAGGCTCAGTCTCCGGCAGCATCCGCAGCGTTTACGTGCAGAATTACGATCTGCGCTGGGGAGGCCTGCTTACCTCGGGCGTAGATGTGTGGCTCAACACTCCCATGCGCCCGCAGGAGGCCAGCGGCACCAGCGGCATGAAAGCTGCCCTCAACGGAGTCCCGAGCCTGAGCATTCTTGACGGCTGGTGGGCGGAAGGGCACATCGAGGGCGTAACCGGA
>JAJPJZ010000226.1 GCA_021323935.1 Terriglobia bacterium
AAACGACGACCCCGGTTTGATGTGGAGTGCGTTCTGTCGGTTCATCGTGGAAGTCGAGGAAATAGGGCGAAGCGAAGATGAAGAGCAGGATCAGGCTCACCATGACGTCGTAGTGGATGCTTCCCCGCGGGTAAGTCCACCAGATGTAGCCCCGGATTGTTTGGCCGATGCTCAAAGCTGCTTCAGTGTAGGTGCGCGGCGTGCGATTCGCAATGGCCGCGGAACACAGGGTTGGCAGCTTCAGCACCGCTGCCTTGAATTTAGCCCTTGACTTCGCCTTTCCTTCGCTTATACTCGCGCTGAGGAAACCACACGCGCAATGGCTATCACTCGGCGGCAACGCGAAGTTTACGACTTCATCGCGCAGTTTGTGAACAAGCACGGGTATTCGCCTTCGTTTGAGGAGATCGGCAAAGGCCTGGACCTGAGCTCGCTGGCCACGGTTCACAAGCACATCACCAACCTGGAGCGCAAAGGATTGCTGAAGCGGGAGCAGAACCGCAGCCGCTCCATTGACGTGCTGCCGGTGCGTTCGCGCGTGCGCGCGCGCGCGGCGGAAAATGCCGTTCTGCCGCTGGTGGGCCGCATCGCCGCCGGCCGCCCGATTGAGGCAGTCGAGAATCCGGAGAGCATCTCGCTCGGTGACCTGACCAAATCCAAGGAAGTGTTTGTCCTGCAGGTCACCGGCTCTTCCATGCAGGATGAAGCCATCGTCGATGGCGATTACGTCCTGGTGGAGAAAACCAGGACGGCGCGTAACGGCGAAATCGTGGTCGCGCTGGTTGATAATTCCGACGCTACCTTGAAGCGCTTTTACCTGGAAGGCGACAATGTTCGCCTGCAACCGGCGAACGCCTCCATGCAGCCCATCATCGTGCCGGCGCACAACGTGCAGGTGCAGGGCAGGGTGATTGGCGTGCTGCGCAAGTACTGACGGCCCGCGTCGTTACCCTCGTCATCTCGCGGCGTGCAATTCGGCGCTGCTGGCCACTGCTTACGCGGTAACGTCAAAGCGGCGATTCAGCCGTCTTTTATGCAGCCTCCCTCCGCCGCGCATTCGCGGCTTGACGCACTCACGTCGTTGCGATTTTTCGCGGCATTCCACGTGTTGCTGGTGCACTTGGGCGCTAACGGCATGCTGGCCGGCGCGCCTCGCGCCGTGCAGAAACTGGCGGCCGTCGGCTACCTGGGCGTCAACTTCTTCTTCGTTCTCTCCGGCTTTGTGCTGGTGTATGCCTATGACGGCCGCCGCTTTGCCGCGCGCGATTTCTGGCAGGCGCGCTTCGCCCGCATTTATCCGGCGTATGCGGCCTCATTGCTGTTTTCATTGCCCATGTTTTCCTGGGTGCTGATCCACTTGAACTTCCCCTTCCTGGAGTGGGCGAAGCAGCACCTCTCGCTCACTTGCCTGATGGTGGCAACGCTCTCGCAATCATGGGTGCCGCAGATTGCCTCGGCGTGGAACCCGGTGGCCTGGAGCCTGGCGGTTGAAGCGTTCTTTTATCTTTGTTTTCCGCTGCTGTTTCCGGCGCTGGCGCGCGTCGGCCGAAGGCGGCTTCTGGCCGTAGCCGCAGCAGCCTGGGCGGCGAGCCTCACCCTGGGCGCGGCCTACGTTGTGCTTGCGCCCGACGGCGTTGCCCACCCCACCAGCGCTTACGAAAACCTGTTCTGGCTGAACGTGCTGCGTTTTAACCCGCTCTCGTGCCTGCCCGAGTTCCTGGTGGGAATGGCCGCCGGCCTGGTGTTCACGAAAAGCCGCATGTGGCCGGGCGCCGCCGCCTGGCTGGCCTTAGCGGGAGCGGCAGGGTTTATCGCGGTCGTCATTTTCAGCGATGCCATTCCTTATCCCACCCTGCACAGCGGGTTGCTTTCGCCGGCATTCGCGGCCGTCATCTTCGCAGCGGCCTTGCGCCCCGGTTGGATGAAGAAGCTGCTCGAAGCGCGCTGGCTGGTGCTGCTGGGCGATGCGAGTTACAGCCTCTACTTGCTGCACTTCACCGTGATCTGGATGGCTCTGGTCTGGCTGGGGCACGGCGCAGCCACGTTTGCGGGCGATTGCGGCGTTGTTGCGGCATCCATCGCACTGTCGCTTGCCAGCTACAAGTTCATTGAGCAGCCGGCGCGCAGGAAGTTGCGTGAGCTGTCGCCCGGCCGTCCTGCGGCGGCAGCAGCCGGCGCGGTCAGCGCGTAGGAGCGCTCGAGCGGGCCGGGGCGGCAGCAAAAATTCCTTCGGCAAGCCGGTCGGCCGCGACATGCGAGCCGATCTTTTCTCTCTCAGCCAGGGCAAAAATTTCGTCGATGGTGCTGTAGATCGCTTCTATTTTTGCCACGGTCTTTTCCACGCTCCAGCCCAGCAACTCGCGGCAGCAGCCATTGATCACGCCGCCGGCATTCGCCGCATAATCAGGAACATAAAGGATGCCGCGGTCGCGCAGCATCTCGCCGTGGCGCGGCTCCAGCAGTTGATTGTTGGCTGCACCGCAAACAATTTCAGCGCGCAGCGAAGCAATGGTGTCGTCATTCAGAATGCCGCCAAGGGCGCAGGGCGCGAATACCTCCGCAGCCGCAGAATAGATTTTCGCCGGCGGCACGAGCTCGCCGCCAACTTCGCGCGCCAGGGCTGATGCGCGCTTGTCATCCACATCACTGAGCAGCAGGCCTGCGCCGGCACGCTGAAGTTCGCGCGCCAGGTGCTGGCCCACATGGCCGCATCCCTGGATCGCGACCCGCTTGCCCGCCAGCGAATCGCTGCCCCAGCGGAGCCTCGCGGCTGACTGCATGGCGCGAAAAACGCCGCGAGCGGTGTGCGGCGAAGGGTCGCCGGAACGCGAAGCCAGCCCGCCAACGTACCGGGTTTCCTGCAGGATGAATTCCATGTCGGCAGGGCTGGTGCCCACGTCTTCCGCTGTGATGTAGCTGCCGTTCAGCGATTCGATCAGCCGTCCGTGCGCGCGGAACAGCGCCTGCCGGTCGGCGACGCCGTCACCCGCCAGGAGCACCGATTTGCCCCCGCCAAAAGGCAGCCCGGCCAGCGCGTTTTTATAGGTCATGCCGCGCGCCAGCCGAAGCGCGTCGTTCAAGGCGGCTTCCGGCGTGGCATAGTGCCACAGTCGCGTGCCTCCCACCGCGGGACCGAGCGCGGTGCTGTGGACAGCGATGATGCCGTGGTATCCCGCAGCTTCGTCGTCGCCGAACACCACGCGTTCGTAGCCGGGCGTCTGATGCTCCCTTATTTTCATGCCCATGAGTATAGGTGGGGCGGCGGCGCGGGAAAGCAGATTTTCCGCCGGTTTGCGGCGGTGGAAGTGAAGACTCTAGTGAAGACTCTAAAGCTGAGTCGAACCCCTGGGCTGCAGCATCAGAGCACCGTCATTGTGCGCGGCGCCTGGTTTTGCCCGGGCGCCGTGGCGTACCGAGCCCATCGGCGCCGCGGTGCGGGCTGAAATTGTTGCGGCTGAATTTGACGTGCGACGAAGCCCATTGCTATATTAAGAAGGTTCTGCGAGCAACACTGGCCCATCCCGCCGTGCGGGAGCAGCAGTTAGGTTTGCATTTTCGCCCGCGAATCGCAGGCTGCGGTTCGTCAGCAGGGCGCCCTCGCTAGAAACACAGTCCCGCGCTTCCTTCCATCCTGTTGGTAGGGTATGCGGGCAGGCAGCCGGCGAAACGGAGCTCATTTCGTCCAGGCGAACATGAGCTGAACGTCGCCGCCGATTCGTTAAGGTCAACCGAAACCTCCCTGAGGGAGAGCATGGTTCCGCAAAGCCGGAACCAGTCCCGCCGAGTGGGATCAAGCGCGTTGGGCGCACCTCCGCGAGTGTGTGCGCAAAGAGGATTATGCCGACTTTCAATCAGTTGGTCCGCAAAGGGCGCAGCGCCCCGCGATACAAAACCGCCAGCCCGGCGCTGCAGGAGTGCCCGCAGAAGCGCGGCGTCTGCACGCGGGTGTACACCCAGACCCCGAAGAAGCCGAACTCGGCGCTGCGCAAGGTTGCGCGCGTCCGCCTGACCAACGGCATCGAGGTCACGACGTACATCCCGGGCATCGGCCACAACCTGCAGGAGCACTCGATTGTGCTGATCCGCGGCGGCCGCGTGAAAGACCTGCCCGGCGTGCGTTATCACGTGGTGCGCGGCACGCTTGACGCCGTGGGCGTGGCCAACCGCAAGCAGAGCCGGTCAAAGTACGGGGCCAAGCGCCCGAAAGCTTAAGGATTCAGGAACATGCCTCGCAAAGGTCATATTGCCAAGAAGGAAGTGGCGGCCGATCCGGTGTACGGATCGACCCTGGTCAACAAGTTCATCAGTTGCATGATGTGGGACGGCAAGAAGTCCACCTCGCAGGGCATCTTTTATGACGCCATGAACAAGTTGCAGGACAAAGGCGGCGACGACGCCCTGAAGCTGTTCAAGAAGGCGGTCGAAAACTGCAAGCCGCTGCTTGAAGTCAAGACGCGGCGCGTCGGCGGCGCCAACTACCAGGTGCCGGTTGAAGTGAATCCCGACCGTCGCACTTCACTCGCGATTCGCTGGCTCATCGGCTATGCCCGCTCGCGCGGCGAAAAAGGCATGACCGACAAGCTGTTCAATGAATTGCTCGACGCCGCCAACAACCGCGGCGGGGCCATCAAGAAGCGCGAAGACGTTCACCGCATGGCAGAGGCCAATAAGGCTTTTGCGCACTATCGCTGGTAAATACAACGAGAGCGGCGAGGCCCCTCAGGCCGCCGAGTCGCTTGCAAGCAGGCCTGAATGATGTCTGGGAGCGAATAGCGCTCCAGCGGTTTCAAAAAAATGCCACGTCAGGTCCCATTATCGCGTTGTCGCAACATCGGCATCATGGCCCACATCGATGCCGGCAAGACGACTACGACCGAACGCATCCTGTTCTACACCGGCCGCACCCACCGCATCGGCGAAGTGCATGAAGGCACCGCCACCATGGACTGGATGGAGCAGGAGCAGGAGCGCGGCATCACCATCACCTCGGCCGCCACCACCTGCACCTGGCGCGACATTCGCATCAACATCATCGATACCCCCGGCCACGTGGATTTCACCGCCGAGGTTGAGCGCTCGCTGCGCGTGCTCGATGGCGCCTGCGCAGTCTTTGACGCCGTGCACGGAGTCGAGCCGCAGTCGGAGACGGTATGGCGCCAGGCCGATAAGTACGGCGTGCCGCGCATCTGCTTCATCAACAAGATGGACAAGATGGGCGCCGACTTCGAGCATGCGGTCGATACCATCCGCAAGCGCCTCAACGCCCGCCCCGTCGCCATCCAGATTCCCATTGGCCAGGAAGCCACCTTCAAAGGCGTCATTGACCTGCTGCAGATGAAGGCCATCCTGTGGAAAGACGAGACCATGGGGGCCGAGTACGTCATCGAAGAAATTCCTGAGAACCTGCGCAAAAAGGCCGAAGCCTTCCACGCCCAGTTGGTCGAAACCGTTGCCGAGAACGACGACGAGCTGCTGCACAAGTTCCTGGAAGGCGAGAACATCACCGCCGAAGAGCTGAAAAAAGGCCTGCGCCAGGCAACGATTGATCTGAAGCTGTTCCCGGTCATCTGCGGCACCGCCTTCAAGAACAAAGGCGTGCAGCCGCTGCTGGATTGCGTGGTCGATTACCTGCCGTCCCCGCTCGATGTGCCGCCGGTCAAGGGCCTCAACCCTGACGACGGAACCGAGGTGACGCGCAAGGCCGAAGACTCCGAGCCGCTCTCGGCTCTGGCGTTTAAGATCATGACCGACCCGTTTGTCGGCCAGTTGGCCTTTATCCGGCTGTATTCCGGCCAGCTCAAGTCAGGCGATGGCGTGCTGAACCCGCGCACCGGCAAGACCGAGCGCATCGGGCGCCTGCTGAAGATGCACGCCAACAAGCGGGAAGAGATCAGCGAAATCTACGCCGGCGACATCTGCGCCTGCGTCGGCCTGAAGAACGTCACCACCGGCGACACCATTTGCGACGAGAAGCACCCCATCGTTCTGGAATCGATTGAGTTCCCGGCCCCGGTGATCGCGGTTGCGGTCGAGCCCAAGACCAAAAGCGACCAGGAAAAAATGGGCGTCGCGCTCAACAAGCTCTCGGCCGAAGATCCCACCTTCCGCGTGCACACCGACCAGGAATCGGGCCAGACCATCATCAGCGGCATGGGCGAGCTGCACCTTGAGATCATCGTCGACCGCATGATGCGCGAGTTCAACGTGCAGGCCAACGTGGGCAAGCCGCAGGTCGCCTATCGCGAAACCATCCGCAAGAACTCAGAGGCTGAAGGCAAGTTCATTCGCCAGACCGGCGGCCGCGGCCAGTATGGCCACGTGAAGATCCGGCTTTCGCCGAATCCCGGCAAGGGCTACGAGTTTGAAAACGAGATCGTCGGCGGCACGGTGCCCAAGGAATACATCAAGCCGGTGGACCAGGGCATGCAGGAGGCCATGGAAGGCGGCGTGCTGGCCGGGTATCCGCTGGTCGATATCAAGGCCACGCTCTACGACGGCAGCTACCACGAAGTCGATTCCAACGAAATGGCGTTCAAGATCGCCGGCTCCATGGCATTCAAGGAAGCCGCGCGCAAGGCTTCGCCGGTGCTGCTTGAGCCGGTGATGTCGGTGGAAGTCGTCGTTCCGGAAGAATACATGGGCACCATTATCGGCGACCTGAACTCGCGCCGCGGGCACATTGAAGGCATGGAGCACCGCGCCGGCTCACAGGTCATCAAGGCGATCGTGCCGCTGGCCGAGATGTTCGGCTACGCCACCCACATGCGCTCGACCACGCAGGGCCGGGCGACGTATTCCATGCACTTTGCCAGGTACGAGGAAGCGCCGCGGTCGGTGGCCGAAGAGATCATCGCCCGGGTGCAGGGAAAAAGCGCGGCCGGCAGGTAGCAGGCAGTTTGTGGTGCTGCGCGAGTTTGGCGCAGCCGATGCAGGCGACGGATTCTGATTCGTAGCTGAAGCAACAAAGACATAAAAGACAGCCGAGAGAGAGAACATCATGGCGAAAGAAAAATTTGAGCGTAATAAGCCGCACGTGAACGTGGGGACGATCGGTCACATCGATCATGGCAAGACCACGTTGACCG
>JAJPJZ010000381.1 GCA_021323935.1 Terriglobia bacterium
CGCCCCGCAGTTACCCAGCCGGCGGCTGAGCGCAGGATTCGTCCTGAAGCTCAGCCCGGCAGCAGCGTTCCGGTTTTCCGGAGGCGCAACTGCCACGGAAGATTAGCCTTGCGCGTCCCGAACATTCGAGACTGCGCGGCCGATCTTCCGGCCCGGCACTCGCTGGCCCTCGTGAAGTTGCGGTGCACAGCCGGTCTGCTATGCAGTTCCGTCCAACGGACCAAAAAGCAGCCAGGCCGCACGACAGCCGAACGGGAAAAATCGGGACATTTCACCAAGGGTGTCGGCGCCGCAGGCTGGGCGGCGCCGACATTTCCCTTTTAGGGCTTTTTTATCGCGAGCTTCACGCACTGAGGCCGCCCATTCCACAAGCCCGGAACCTCAGATCGCAACACTGTTCTGACTAGCCCAGTCCATAATTGAAGTGCTCTGCTATTCCTGCGGCTTCATTTCCCTCCTATCCACAACTTTCACGGATTTTCCGCGAACTCAACAGGCGGTGATCGGCGCCGGCCGCCGTACACTGCGTCAAGCCTCAGCCATGGCCACAATTGACTACACTCTCGATCGCGGGCTGCCCGCGAGCATCGACGCTGAGCGCTCAATCCTGGGCGCGATCCTGCTCGACGCCTTCTCATACACGGAGGCCGCAGGCGCCAAGCTCGTCGCCGACCATTTTTCACTCGACTCGCACCGCCGCATCTTCGCGCGCATGCAGGAGCTGGGCGAATCGGGTCGAACCATTGATTTGATTTCGCTGGCCGAAGAGCTCAGCCGCAACAAGGAGCTGGAAGCGGTTGGGGGCGTGGCGTATTTATCTTCGCTCACCGACGGCGTGCCCCGCCGCCCTTCGATTGAGCAGCACATCCGGCTGGTGAAAGATAAGGCGCTGCTGCGCGGGCTGATCCACATTGCGAACGCCACAATTGCGCGCGCCATGGACCAGGCCGAAAGCGCGGCTGAAATTCTGGAGGCCACGGAAGCTGAAATCTTCCTGATTTCCGATGAGCGCATCAGCACCGGCCTGGTGGGCGTGGGCGAGATTATCCGCAACCAGATTGGCTCGCTCGATAAGCTTTATGAATCGGGCCAGGTCATCACCGGCATCCGCACCCATTTCGAGAAGCTCGACAAAATGACGAGCGGCCTGCAGCCTTCAGAACTGGTCATCGTTGCCGGCCGGCCGTCGATGGGCAAAACCGCCTTCGCAATGAACATTGTGGAGAACGCCGCGACCATCGACAGAAAGAAAGTGGCGGTCTTTTCGCTGGAAATGTCGGCCAAGTCGCTGATGATGCGCATGCTGTGCTCGCACGCGCGGGTAAATGCCAAGCACCTGCAGCAGGGCTTCCTCAGCCGCGATGACATGCGCAAGCTGAGCCTCGCCCTTGCAACTCTTGCGGAATCCGACATTTTTGTTGACGACACCGCTGGCGTAAGCGTGCAAGAAGTGCGTGCCAAATCCCGTCGGATGAAACGGCAACATGGGCTCGACATGATCGTGGTCGATTACCTGCAGCTCATGGCACCGGCTCCCCTGAGCACCGGTAAGCGATACGAGAACCGCACCCAGGAAGTCTCGGCGATTTCCAGAGGCCTGAAGGCTGTGGCAAAAGAGCTAAGCGTGCCTGTGGTTGCGCTTTCGCAGTTGAGCCGCGCTCCTGAAAGCCGCGGTGAGCGCGGGCACCGGCCGCAACTGGCCGACCTGCGTGAATCGGGCGCGATTGAGCAGGACGCCGACCTGGTGGGCTTTGTTTTCCGAGAAGAGGTTTACAAGCCTGATGAGCCTGAGCTCGAAGGCATGGCTGAATTCATCATTGCCAAGCAACGCAATGGGCCGATTGGAATCGTGCCGCTGGCCTTCCTGAAGCCAATGACGCGGTTTGAGACGCGCGCTGACGAGAGCGGAATGGAAGAGTAGCGGGACCCAGTTCAGCGTACCTACCAGGAAAACCTTCCTATGGCGCATTGTCGATGGTGCGCGCAACCATCCACCGGCCGCGTTGTTTGCGCCAGATTTCCAGGTAGCGGCGTTCCATGACCTGCGACTCGCCCCCGCTCCTGGGCGTGAGCGTCACGCGAAACATTCCGCGCGTGTAGCCTATGCCGCCCTCGGCGACCGTTTCTTCGTTGCAGACCTCAACCCGCGAGGCAAACTTAGCGAACACTCCTGTGAGACGTTGAGCTGTTTCCGCCCTGGTTTCGCTTGGGCCACCCTGGCGTATTTTGATGAGATCATCGGCGTAATAGACCAGCACACCAGATAGATGGCCGGCGTTGTAGGCGGCAATGAAATCGGCGATTGCGCGCTCGATTTGTTCGCAGTCGTTCATTGGTTCGCCGTCAGAATGGTTGACGAACGTTATCGGTGGCGCAGTATAAGCGAATTGCTGGTATGAATGATCTCGGCTGCTTGTAGGTGCGCCCCGGAAAGTAGTCGGGCGGGCAGAGCGCGCAGCGCCGCGACTTTGCCGCACGCTCGAATGAAAAACCCGGGGCCATGGCCCCGGGTTGTGGTTCCGCCCACGCGGCGCGAACCTTCGGATCTGCACGGCCTGCTATTCGCCGCCTTGGGCAAAGCTGCCGACAAACGCGCTGCGCTTGTCGTGGCGGGTCCAATCGACCCCCAGGCCTGAGCCGCTGAACTGATCGGTCAAGGCGACCGCCGGCATGGAGTGATCGGTTTCAGCCAGCGGCGGATAATAGACGTCTTCGTTGCCGCAGAAGTGATCTTTTTCACCGATGCCGCGAGTCTCCACGTTGGCAAACTCGCCGGCGCGAACAAAAGCGCGGCCGTGGTGCTCAGCATCGTGCAGCACTTGCATATCGATGGGCGCGGCCACGACTTGTTCCGTCTTGCCGAGCACCGGGCCCGCCATGTGGCGCGCAAATTCAACCAGCGCCATGCGCTGCGCCGCGCTGGCCTGCTGATCGACGATAACCACCGAGCGCACCGGGCCTGACTTGGCAAACGGATCGCCCAGGGTTGCGCTGGCCTTCACCGCGGCAACTACGCTGAGGCCGGCCAGATTTTCTCCCTGCCATGAGCCCTGGTTGATGTGCCAGGCCAGGATGGCCTCATCGCCCGCGAGGTTCACTTCGCCGTTGGCAAAGCACGGGCCGGTGTAAACATCGGCGCTGCGGGTTTCCAGGTAATCGCCGCTGATGGTTGCCGGAGCAGAGCTGCGGGGCGCGGCAAAGCCGTGTTGATGCTGCGCAAACGCCGCTCCGGTGACCAGCAGGGCGCATGCGAAAAGAGCTGAAAATTTGCGCATCCGGGTACTCCTGAGAATATCGCTACTGAATATTGTACGCCGTAGGCGAATGCTTCCGGGCGAGCGGCCCTCACCGCCTTTGTTCCCCGCCGCGACCATAGCGGGCCAGAAAACCTGGCCACCAACCCCGCAAAACATGGCACAAACGCTGCAATCGGAGCGGCAACTGAAGTTATAATCAGTTCAACGTGCTCCGCTACTCGATCGTCGTTCCGTTCCACAACGAGGAAGAAAACGTCACCGAAATGTACGACCGGCTGAAGGTCGTCATGGAAAACACCGGTGAGCTGTTCGAACTGGTGTTCGTGGATGACGGCTCGCGCGACCGCACCTTCCCGCTGCTGCGCGAAATTGCGGCGGTGGATAGCCGCGTGGTGGTGGTGAGGCTGGGCCGCAATTTCGGCCAGACGTCAGCGCTTGCGGCTGGCTTCGATCACGCGCAGGGCGAATACGTCATCGCCATGGATGGCGACCTGCAGCACGATCCTGACGATATTCCGGTTTTCCTGGACAAGCTGCGCGACGGGTTTGACATTGTGAGCGGCTGGCGCAAGCGCCGCATTGATAATTTCTGGGTTCGCCGCATTCCTTCGCGCTGCGCCAACTGGCTGATGGCGAAGCTGAGCGGCGTGCCGATTCACGATTTCGGCACTACCTTCAAGGCTTACCGGCGCGACCTGATCCAATCCGTGCCGCTCTACGGCGAGATGCACCGCTTCATTCCGGCGCTGGCCTCGTGGCACGGGGCCACGATTTGCGAGATCCCGATTCACAACGTCAACCGCGAGCGCGGCGAATCGCATTACGGGCTGGGCCGCACCATTCGCGTGTTCTTCGACCTCATCACGATTCGCTTCCTGTTGCGCTACATGTCGCGTCCGCTCCACTTTTTCGGGCAAATTGGGGTGTTGAGCGGCGTGGCCGGGTTTGTGACCGCCGCATCGCTGGTTGCGCTCAAGCTGCTGCGCGGCACCGGCATCATGGCTGAGCATGGCCCGCTGCTGGTGTTCTCAGCCGTGCTCATCCTGGCGGGCGTGCAACTGGTTGCTCTGGGCCTGTTGGGCGAACTGCAGGTGCGCCACTATCATGAGCCGGCGCGCCGCGCCTACAGCGTGGCCGAAGTGCTGCGGTCGGCCGAAAATCATCCGCTGGCGTCGCCTTAAAGCACCCTTGCCGCGCTCTGCCGCGGGCGGCCGGCCGAACTGAACGGGAGATGGGCGCGGCTGCCTTTCGGCCAACCTCTGCTTGCGCGCTATAATCACGAGTTTCTATGGCCACCAAGACTGCCACCCCCGTTCATCCGCTGCCGGTAGCCTCGCGCATGGCGCGACTGGGCACTGAGACGGCGTTCGAAGTGCTGGTGCGCGCGCGCCAGCTCGAAGCGCAAGGCCGGCACATCGTTCACCTGGAAATTGGCGAGCCCGATTTCGATACGCCGCGTAATGTGATCGATGCCGGGGTTGACGCTCTGCGCGGCGGCTGGACACACTACGGCCCCGCCGCAGGCCTGCCCGAGCTGCGTAAGACCATCGCCCAGTACGTCTCGGGCACGCACAACGTTGAGGTCACTCCCGAAGAAGTAGTCGTGGTTCCGGGCGGCAAACCGACGATGTTTTACACCATCATGGCGCTGGTGGAAGAGGGTGACGAGGTCATCTATCCAAACCCCGGCTTCCCAATTTACGAAAGCATGGCGCGCTTTGTGGGGGCGCGGCCGGTGCCGGTGAAGATCTGCGAGGAGCGGGATTTTTCACTCGACGTGCACGAGCTGGCGTCGTTGATCTCCGATCTCACCAAGCTCATCCTCCTGATCTCGCCACACAATCCTACCGGCGGCACCACGAGCCAGCGCGACGTCCAAGCCATCGCCGACGCAATCGGCGACCGCAACATCTTTGTGCTGACCGACGAGATTTACAGCCGCCTGATTTACGAAGGCACTCACGCTTCAATTTTTTCGCTTCCCGAGATGCGCGACCGCACCATCCTGCTCGATGGCTTCTCCAAGACCTACGCCATGACCGGCTGGCGGCTCGGTTACGGCGTCATGCGCCGCGACCTGGCCGAGCACGTGGCGCGGCTGGCGATCAACTGCACGTCATGCACGGCCAGCTTCACGCAGATTGCCGGGGTTGAAGCGCTGCGCGGCGACCAATCGTCAGTGGCGAAGATGAAGGCTGAGTTCCAGCGCCGGCGCGCTTACGTGGTGGAGCGGCTGAACAAGATTCCGGGCTTCAGTTGCCGCATGCCGAAGGGCGCGTTTTACGTCTTCCCGAACATTACCGGAACCGGCTGGCGCTCGAAGGAACTTGCCTCGGCACTGCTGGAAGAAGCCGGCGTGGCCTGCCTGTCAGGCACGGCGTTTGGCGAGTTCGGCGAACGCTACATTCGCTTCAGCGTGGCGAACTCGATTGAGAACATCACCACCGCGCTCGATAACGTGGAACAGTGGGCACGCAAGCACCGCCGCGCGTAAGCCAGGCGGAGGCAGACTGGATCTCCGCGTCCGCGATCCGGGTCGAAAGCCCGCGGCTGCGCGCGACGTTCAGATGGTCGCTTCTCTGCTAATCTAGCCAGCTCTCGAACTGCCATGCCGAAATTTCGCGTCTTTGCTACCTGCCATATCGGCGATGCTGCCGAAAACAAGCTGCGCGAGCGCGGCTACGAACTCGAGGTCTATCCCGGACCTGAGGCGCCGCCCAAGAAGCTGATTGTGGAGAAAGCCGCCTCGGGCATCGATGGACTGATTACCACGTTGCGCGATCCCATCGATGCCGAAGTGTTCGAGGCTGGTAAGGGACACCTCAAGGTTGTGGCGCAAATTGCCGTCGGCTTTGACAACATCAATCGCGCCGACGCGAACCGCTACAGGATTCCTTTCACTCACACGGCTGATGTGCTGACGGAAGCCACCGCCGAATTCGCCTTCTTCATGATGGGCGCGCTCGCCCGCAAGATGTGGCCGAGCGAACTTGAAGTACGCGAGAACCGTTGGGGCTCCTGGCATCCCTTCCTGCCGTTCCTGGGCGATGAAGTCACCGGGAAGACGATTGCCGTCATTGGCACCGGCCGCATCGGCCTCGCGATGATCAAAAAGTGCGTCGGGTTCGACATGAACATTCTGTGCTACGACCCGGCTTACCAGAACCACCAGTACATCGCAAAAATCCAGAAGCTCATGGACCAGCGCCACCAGAGCGGCATCCAGAAGGAACAGACTTCTATCCGCTACGTTGAATTTGAGGCCGCGCTGCGCGCGGCTGATTACGTCAGCGTACACGTGCCGCTGCTGCGCGAAGGCGAGAGCGACACGCCGACCTACCATCTGTTCAACGAAAAAACTTTGCGCACCATGAAACCGACGGCCTACCTGATCAATACCTCGCGCGGGCCGGTGGTCAGCGAGCAGGCTATTTATCGCGCGTTGAAGGAGAAATGGATTGCAGGCGCGGCGCTCGATGTGTTTGAGCGCGAGCCGCTGCCGGCCGATTCGAAATTGCGCGATCCTGAAATCGCCGATCGCCTGCGCCTTTACAACCACTTTGCCAGCGCCGGCAAGATCCCGCGCCTTGACGCTGATCCTGATACAGGCATGGCCGGCCGTTGCGCCCAGGGGTTGATTGACGTGCTCGAAGGCAGCTACGGCGGCGACATCAGCAAGATGCCTTACGTGG
Source organism: Terriglobia bacterium (assembly GCA_021323935.1). GTDB lineage: Bacteria > Acidobacteriota > Terriglobia > Terriglobales > Acidobacteriaceae > JAFAIN01. The sequence goes on from JAJPJZ010000381.1 coordinate 6,950, forward strand.
TGAACAAAGAGGCGTTCCAGGCGAGCCCGTGACGAAGCCGATACAGTGCCGCGGGCGAAAATCCGTTGTTCGGTGCCCGCGTTCTCTGCTAACGTAATAGCTGCAGATTTCCAAACGCGCTCTGGGGCCACAGCCCAGGGCCAAGTTGAGGCGGATACGCGGGAGCGAGACGGCTGCCGCGTGCCGATAGTCCTGAGGCGGAGCGGCACAAGCCGCGGAGCCGCAGGCCCTCACCCAGGTGAGCTGTTGTCCCTATTCAGTCGTTTAATCCTGTAGTGCAATCAGGAGGAGCGCGTGGCGCAAAATCGCTATCTATTTACGTCTGAATCCGTTACCGAAGGCCATCCGGATAAGATCGCCGACCAGATTTCAGACGCTATTCTTGACGAATGCCTGCGGCAGGACGCTTACAGCCGCGTCGCCTGCGAAACCCTTACCGCGACCGGGCTGGTCGTGATCGCCGGCGAGATCACCACCAAGGCCTACGTTGATTTCCAGACGCTGGTGCGCGGCGTGGTCGCTTCCATCGGCTACGACAATGCGCTTTACGGCTTTGACGCACACACCTGCGCGGTGATTTCGTCCATCAACAAGCAATCGGGCGACATTGCTATGGGGGTGGACACGGGCGGCGCGGGCGACCAGGGCATGATGTTCGGCTACGCGTGCAATGAGAACGAGCACCTGATGCCGACGCCGATTTACTGGGCGCACCGGCTGACCGAATGCCTCTCAACCGTGCGCCGCAACGGAACGCTTCCCTACCTGCGCCCCGACGGCAAGTCGCAGGTCACGGTGGAATACGACGCCGACATGAAGCCGCGGCGCATCGATGCCGTGGTGATTTCGACACAGCACGCCGAGACCATCAGCACCGCCGAACTTCGCGCCGATATTCTCAAGCACGTCATCCAGGCAACGCTTCCTGAAGAGTTGCTCGACGCTGACACCAAGTACCACATCAACCCCACCGGGCGCTTTGTGGTCGGCGGTCCCATGGGCGATACCGGCCTCACCGGGCGCAAGATCATCGTCGATACTTACGGCGGAATGGGCCGGCACGGCGGCGGAGCGTTCAGCGGCAAGGATCCGACCAAGGTGGATCGCTCAGCAGCCTACATGGCGCGCTACATTGCCAAGAACATCGTAGCGGCAGGACTCGCCGATCGCTGCGAAGTGCAACTGGCTTACGCCATTGGCGTGGCCGAGCCGGTCAGCATCCTGGTTGAGACGTTCGGTACGGGGAAGATTTCAGAGCAGAAGCTGATTGACCTGATCCGCGCGAATTTTTCGCTTACGCCGCGCGGCATCATTGAATCGCTCAACCTGCGGCGGCCCATTTACCGCAAGACGGCTGCATTTGGCCACTTCGGGCGCCCTGACCGGGAGTTCACCTGGGAAGCGACCGACAAAGCCGCTGCGCTCAAGGAACAGGCAGCGCGAAATCCGGTTGCGCAGAGCGCACACGCCACCAAGGCTTAGGTCGCGGTTACTCCCGCGCGTGGTTGATTGGCGATGAGCCGATCACCCGCAATGATCGAAGGACCGTACCGGCTTTCAAAAGGAAGCAAGAGGAACAGAAGAACCCAAATGGCAACGACTCTGGCAACGCAATCTGCAGGCGACATCAAGAACCTGGAACTGGCGGACCTGGGCAAGAAGCGCATCGAGTGGGCCAACCAATCGATGAAAGTGCTGCAGCTCATTCGCAAGGAATTCATCAAGGGGCAGCCGTTGAAGGGCATCCGTATTGCGGCCTGCCTGCACGTGACGGCAGAGACGGCGAACCTGGCGATCACGCTGCGCGACGGCGGCGCCGAGGTGGCGTTGTGCGCCTCAAATCCGCTCTCAACCCAGGATGACGTGGCCGCGGCCCTGGTGCGCGACTACAACATCCCGGTGTTCGCGATCAAAGGCGAAGACAACGATACCTATTACAGCCACATCCTGGCGGCGCTCGATCGCCGGCCGCACATCACCATGGATGATGGCGCTGACCTGGTTACGGTCGCGCTCACCAAGCGCACCGACGTGCTTGACGGAATCATCGGCGGCACGGAAGAAACCACGACCGGCGTGATTCGCCTGCGCGCCATGGCCAAGGAAGGCGTGCTGCGTTACCCCATCATCGCGGTGAATGACGCCGACACCAAGCACATGTTCGATAACCGCTACGGCACCGGCCAGTCGACCATTGACGGCATCGTGCGCGCAACCAACTACCTGCTGGCCGGCTCGGCGTTCGTGGTGGCGGGCTACGGTTGGTGCGGGCGCGGGCTGGCGTCACGCGCTCGCGGCCTGGGCGCCGACGTCATCGTGACGGAAGTGGATCCGACGCGCGCCATTGAGGCCGTGATGGACGGCTTCCGCGTCATGACCATGGAGCAGGCGGCAAAGCTTGGCGACATTTTCTGCACCGTCACCGGCAACAAGAACGTGCTGCGCAAGGAGCACTTCGAAAGCATGAAGGATGGCGCCATCGTGGCCAACTCAGGCCATTTCAACGTCGAAATCGATATTCCGGCGCTGGAGAAGCTTTCGTCGTCAAAGCGCACGACCCGGCCTTTCGTGGAAGAGTTCACGCTCCGCGACGGCCGCAAGATCAACCTGCTCGGCGAAGGCCGCCTGATCAACCTGGCCGCCGCCGAGGGACATCCACCCGCCGTCATGGACATGAGCTTTGCCGACCAGGCGCTCTCGGTTGAATTCCTGGTAAAGAACCATGCCACGCTGAACAAGTCAGTGTTTCCGGTTCCGCAGGAGCTCGATAAGCGCGTCGCCAAGCTGAAGCTCGAAAGCACGGGCGTGCGCATCGATCGGCTCACGGCTGAGCAGGAAGAATACCTGGCGAGCTGGAGCGAAGGAACCTAGTCTTCAGCCAGTCCAGAGCCGGTTCGAAGGGCGGCAGCCATGCCGCCCTTTTTATTTCGCAGTCGTCCGGCCGTGTGTGCCGCGCTTGTCCAACCCCGCCCCAAGACCTTAGTAATGCCGCCTGTGTTCATTCCCCTCTTGCGTTCAATTTATGCGTGCTACGTTGAAGCCGTCGCTCAAGAACCGCCGAAAAGCAAGGTGATTCCGGCCAATTCGGGAAATACCTGAAGGAAACGGGAAAGCGGCAGGAGAAGCAGGCAGGTTCCCGGAAGTTCAGCGACCTTTGAGAGCTATTCCATGGCTGATTCGCGTGAGGTAATGAACATTCGGCAGGCGTCGCAGTACCTGGGCGTCTCCGCCGACACGCTCTACAAGTACGTGGCCGAGGGCCGCATACCGGCGTTCAAGTTGGGCAATCGGTGGCGATTCATGAAGGCGCTGCTGGACACATGGATGGCGCGGCAGAGCAACAACACGCCGGACCCGGAAAAGAAGAAATCGCGCGCCAAAGCGGTCGGGCAGTAAAACGCAGGTCTCGGAAGTAACGGAGAGCACATGTTCGGTTTGAAGCAGAAAAAAAACCTGGTTGGCCTGGACATCGGGTCGAGCAGCATCAAGGCGGTGGAGCTGCGCCGCAGCAAAGGCGAGCTCGAACTGGTCCACGCTGGCGTTGAGCCGCTCGGCTCTGACATCGTGGTCGATTCCATGATCGTGGACAGCGGCAGCGTTTCGAACTCGATTTCCAAGCTGTTCAGCGACGCTGAAATCTCCTCGAAGGCAGTCGCCACTTCGGTGAGCGGGCATTCCGTCATCGTGAAGAAGATCTCGATGCCGGCCATGACCGAAGTCGAGCTCGATGAAACCCTGCACACCGAGGCCGCGCAGCACGTGCCGTTCGACATCTCGGACGTGAACCTTGACTACCAGGTGTTGACCGATAATCCGGCCGCCACGCAGCTCGATGTGCTGCTGGTCGCGGTGAAAAAAGACAAGATCCTGAATTACACCAACGTGCTGTCGTTGGCGGGCAAGACGCCATCGGTGGTTGACGTTGACGCCTTCGCGCTGCAGAACTGCTACGAATACAACTACCAGCCCTCCGATGCTACGACGGTCGCGCTGCTGAACGTAGGCGCGAGCGTGATGAACATCAACGTGGTGAAGGGCGCCAACACCCTGTTCACGCGCGATGTGCCGGTGGGCGGCAATCAGTACACCGACGCGCTGCAGAAAGAACTGGACCTGAGCTTCCCTGACGCTGAAGCGTTCAAGCTGGGCAAGCCGCTCGGCACCGTCAGCGAAGACGCCAAGGGGCCGGTGCTGCAGCAGGTGACGGAAATCATCGTTCTTGAAATCCAGAAGACGTTCGATTTCTTCCGCGCCACCGCGGCCGGCGAACACATTGAGCGCATTTACATGGCGGGCGGGTCCGTGCTGATTCCGGGGCTGATGGAAGCCTTGCGCAGCGAATTTTCAATCCCGGTGGAAGTGCTGAATCCGTTCCACCGCATTCAACCGAGTGCTGACATAGCAGGTTCATCGCTGTTGGCCTCCAACACCAGCCAGCTGGCGGTGGCCGTAGGACTGGCCTTGCGCAGCTTCGATGCGGTGCTCTGAAGAAGGAGTTCTGAAGCAATGATTCGCATCAACTTGCTTGGCGGGCCGCGGCAAAAGGCGTCGAAAAGCTCCGTCTCGATGCCCGATGTCGCCTCCGTCGCCGGCTCTCCGGCGCTGCTCCTGGCCGTTGCGCTGATCGTGGGCGCAGTCGCCAACGGCGCTTATTACCTGCACCTGGTTCGTCAGCGCGATCGCGTGGACCGCGCCATGAAGACCGCCGAGCTTGAAAATCACCGGCTCTCCGGCGTCAAGACGGCTTATCAGCAGGCGGAAAAGGAAAAAGAAAACTACAAGCGGCGGGTTGACGTCATCGAGCAGTTGCGCTCGAACCAGTCGGGTCCCGTCGAACTGCTCGACCTGATCGGCAAAACGGTGAGCGATACCGACGCGGTTTGGCTCAGCTCGATGAGCGAAGAAGGCAACAACATCAGCGTGCAAGGCATGGCGCTGACGCCGAGCGCGGTAGCAAACCTGATGCGCAACCTGCAGCAGACCGGGTACTTCAAATCGGTCGAAATCAAGGAAACGTACCAGGACGACCAGATCAAAGACATTCAGGCGTTCCAATTCACGCTGATGTGCGAGAAGGCACCTCAGCAGAAGTCGTAGGCGGCCATGACGAAGCTCAGTGAAATGCCGTTCAAGATGCAGGCCATCACGACCCTGGCGGTGGTGCTCGGCCTGAGCCTGGCGGGCTACTTCCTGTACTACAAATCGATTGACGACGCCAACAAGGCGGCGGAACAGCAGCTTAGCGCCAAGCTGGCCGAGAACCAGAACCTGCGCCAGTACGAGCCCAAGCTGCAGGAAATGAAGCGGCAGATCGCGATGCTGCAGGAGCAGCTTGAAATCCAGAAGCGCATCGTGCCTGACGAAAAAGAAGCCGACCAGTTCATGCGGCTGATGCAGGACACGGCCATGCAATCGGGCATCGAAGTACGCCGCTACACCGCCAAGCCGGTGGCGACCAAGGAATTCTTTACCGAGGCGCCCTTTGAAGTGGAACTCGATGGCTCGTACTACAACATGCTGGGCTTCTTTGAGCGCGTAGCCAAACTTGAGCGGATCATCAACGTCAGCACGCTGAAGATGGCAACCGTGAAGCACCCGGTGGATGCGGGCGCCAAGAAGCAGTACCAGTACGCGCCGGCTGAAACCGTGGCGGCTACCTGCACGGCGACGGCATTCTTCAGCCATGACAATGCGCCTGCGGCAAGCGCGCAGCCCGGACAAAAACCCGGCAGCG
>JAJPJZ010000180.1 GCA_021323935.1 Terriglobia bacterium
CGCCTGCGCGTGCAATCGGCACGCCCCACGGATCGACCACCACGCTATTGCCGAGCAACTGCCTGCCGCGCGTTCTCCCGGCGGCGTTGCAGGCCACAACATACGCAAGGTTCTCTATGGCGCGCGCGCGATTCAGCACCAGCCAGTGCTCGAGGCGCGGGTAGGGCCACGCCGAAGCTACCAGGAAAATCTCGGCGCCTTCTTTCGACATGGCGCGATAGAGTTCCGGAAACCGCAGGTCATAGCAGGTGCTCAGTCCGATGGCGCCGAGCGGCGTCTGCGCAATTTGCGGCGCGCTTCCCGCCTTCAGCAGCGTTGCTTCTTCTGACTCATACCCGAACAGGTGGATTTTCCGGTAGCGCGCCTCGAGCCTGCCTTCAGGATTGAACAGCAGGCTGGTGTTGTGAATGCCCTCGTTGGAGCGCTCAACGATGCTGCCGGCGTGCAGCCATATTTTCAGCTCGCGCGCTGCCGCGGCAAGCTGCTCGCTGGCCGTGCCCGGCACGGGCGTCGCGCTGGAAGCATAGTTCTCAAAGGCGAAAAAGCCGACCGTCCAGAGCTCGGGCAGGATGGCAAGCTGCACTACGCGGTCCAGATTGCGCAGCATGGCGAGCCCGCGCTGCAGGCGCTGATCGTTCGTCTCATCGTCGCGAATGGCGATCTGCAGCAGTGCAACTTTCGTCATGCAATCGGCGGAACTGCAGCAAGCCTACCAAAAGCTGCGCTCGCGAGGGCCCATCGAGTTGAACGCCTGGTCGATTCAAGCCGACCGGGCCGCCTGCGCTGCGGCTTTCCGCGCTATGGACTTTGAGCGAGAGAGTGAGCTATGATCGCGCTCTCATCTTCAGGCTTTATGAGCGCGGCACTCCCGATCCCGCCGAAATTCATAAGTGCCAGAGCTTACCCCGCCCAGCACAGTGACGAGTTGCGCCTCCTGGCGGCGGCAGAAGCCGCGGGAATCGGTGTTTGGTGCTGGAACCTGACCACCAATCGCGTGGAGTGGGACGCGCGTTGCGGCGAACTGTTCGGCCTGCCTGAGCTCGCCGAACTGGAATACGAGCGCTTCTTTGAAGTCCTGCATCCCGATGACCGCGCTGCCACGCAGGAAGCCGTGATCAATGCCGCCGAGCACGGCCGCGACTACGATATGGTGCATCGGGTGGTGTGGCCTGACCGCAGCGTCCACTGGCTGCGCTGCAAAGGCGGCCTGATCTCGAAAGGCGGCGCCCGCTGCCTGACCGGCATTGCCACCGAAGTCACCTGGCTGCGGCGAATGGATGACCTGCTGCGCCTGAACGAGCGGCTCAGCGCTTCTGCCGATCTGGCCTACGCCCTGGCGCACGAAATCAACAATCCGCTGGAAGTGCTTTCCAACGCGCTTTACCTGCTGAAAATTTCGCCGCTCTCGCCGCAGCAGGAAAGGTTTCTGCAGGCGGCAACCGACGCTTACGACCGCACCGCCGAGATCACGCGCAACCTGCGGTCGCTTACGCCTCGCACCGCCGAAGTCTCGGAGCTCGACCTGAAGTCGTGCCTTGAAGCCGTGCTGGCGCACTTCCGCGAGCCGCTCGCCCGGCAGAGCCTTTCTGTTGACCTGCAGTGCAACGCCGGCGGCCGCTTCTACTGCGCAGAAGCCGACATTCGCCAGGTGCTTTCCGTCATTCTGGAAAATGCGATTGAAAGCGTGCCCGAGGGCGGGCGCACCGTGGTGCGCTGCCGCCCGGCGCGCGAATGGAAGCATGACCGCTACGGCATCCGCATCACCATTGCCGATAACGGCAGCGGCATTCCGGCGCGCTTACGCCAGGGAATTTTTCAGCCCTTCACCACGTCAAAAGAGCGGCGCGGCGCGGGCCTCGGCCTTTTCCTGGCGCGCGCCATCGTTCACCGCTACGGTGGCTTTGTGCAGGTGTTAACTTCAGTTACGCCGGGCCGCAGCGGCACTTCGGTTTCCGTTTTCATGCGCTCAGCCCGCCCGCCGCGCGGATACGGTGAGGCGCACGTCCAGCGGTTGTTCCCCTACGCAGTTTGACAAGCCTGCGTCGCTCACGGAGCGCGCTCCTGCATCGAATTGAAAGCATCCTAAGGAAGCAACCGACCGAGGGCGATACAACTGCACTACCCACACCGATAAGAGAGGCCGCGTCGGCTGCTCTGCACACGCGACCGGCTGACGAGCGAGCGCGCGTAGCACCGTTTTATGTGCAGTGTGTACATTCTGCAACACATACACACTCTCCCTATGGTTTGACAGTCGTTTCTGAGCGCCCATAAAATCAAAGCAGCGCTTGCGTCGTTTGCTGACCTCACCTGCGAGCGTTTCCTGCGTGCAATTCACCGTGGCGGTGTAGCTCAGGTGGTTAGAGCGACGGTCTCATAATCCGTAGGTCGTAGGTTCGAGTCCTACCGCCGCCACCAGGTTTCGGGCAGCTCCAACAAAGCCAATGTTGGAGCTGCCTATGTCGAAAACGAACCACGCTGGTGCCCCCGTAGCTTCAGCCCTCCCCGTAGCTCCCTCCCCTCCGCACCTGACTACCCGCGTAGCCGCACACACGCCTGGGCCGTGGGAAGTTCACTCCAGTTTTCCGTGGATTGTCGTACCTGCCAGCGATGTAAGGAAGCACGTGGGTGGCGCAGCCGATCCCGAAGTTGAGGCACAAGGCTACTGCAAACAGATCGCCTCGGAAGCGCCCACGGAATACCCGGAATTTCATCGCAGCAGGGTCGTAAAAGGAGAGGCTGAGGCCAACGCACGTCTCATTGCTGCCGCGCCGGAGCTGGTCGAAGCCCTGAAAGCTGCCCTGCCATCGTTGCACTGGGCCAACACGCACGGCTCACGCTGCGAGGAGGACATTGCCAAAGCTAAGGCTGCGCTGGCGAAGGCAGGCGCCGAATGAGCATCTATCGCGTCACCTACAGCAGCATGACCGCGCGCTACGGGCCATCGTTCATCGAGGCTGATAGCGAATACGAAGCCAAGCGCAAGTTTGCCGGTTCGGCTTTCTCGGCTGGCGAGATGAGCCTGATCGAAGCACGCGAAGTTAGCGCAAAGGAATGGCGCCGCGCACTGGAGAAGGCAGAACAGGCAGGCGCCGAATGACCCCGGTGCTCAACCTCACGGTGCCGCCGGCGGTGCGCCGCTGGATCCTGCTGGCCACCGCGACGTGCGCGGTGATTGGAGTGGCGGCGCTGCCTATCGTCTTTGCCGGCGAGCTGCGCGAGTGGTGGCGCAGCAAGCGGCACTTCCGCGCAGGAGGGTTTTGAATGGGACGCAAGCCTCAACTCGCGCGCGAAACCTGGCGGATGCTTCGCACCATGGAACATGCCGCCACCTACATCCTGGCCCAGGCCATGGACAACTCGGAACACCCCGAGCTGCGGACGGCGTGGCGCATGCTGTGGGCAGGGCTGGGCGAAATCTACATTGCGGACCCCGCGGTCGGCGGCAGCGATGCTCTGCAGTCGCTGATTGTTGCGCGCGCCCTGCCGCGCCATCGTTATTGCGGGCGTTGCGCGGAATGCTGGGACGAAGGGCGGCGTGCCGCATGACGCGCCACTTCCACACCCTCGATGAAGCCATGCGGCAGCGCGGGCCGGGCGAATACGTGCTGCGCCTCGTGTGCGCTGTCGCGCGCGACGAATACGTGGTCTGCGGCCCTGAGGTCATGACCTCGCTGACGTTTACTGCCAGCGGCATGCACTTCGTTTTCGTGCGCGCCGTGATGCCCGGCAACGGATACGCCGAGATCATGTCGGCGCCGCCGGCGGATGAAGTAAGGCCGCTGGATGAAGTAAAGCCGCAAGCCGGGATGCGGCCGCGCACGTTGCGGGTTGACGCGGAAGCGCTGGCGGCGGGCGAGCAGCGCAACTGCGTGCTGTTCACCGTGCTGTGCCCGCATCCGGCAATCGCGCTGGTCACGGTGGCCAGCATCGATGAGCGCGGGCCCTTCGACATCGAAGGGCAGACGCCGGCGTGCCAGCGCTGCCTGAACGTCGCCATCGCCGGCCTGGTGCGCGAGCGCGACTCTCAAGATACCCCAACGAAAGCCGGGCAGCCTGCTGGTCCAGTAGCAACGAGCTTTTCCCCAAGTCACGCCAACTGCGAAGGGGAAGTTGCGAAGGGTATTGAAGTGGGCCAGCAGGTCCGGCGTGACCCGCAGGTTAGCTGTGTGCCGTCGGTGTGGGGGATCCACCGCGGGGAAGGATGGGCGGCGATGAAACGCTATGTAGGGCGGCGCGAGCCTGACGGCAAAGTGACGGTGTGGGTGGAAGAAGGCGCCGAGGAGAGCAAGCTGGCGCGCCGGCTCGCCAACCCGATCGGCGGCAGCGTAATTCCGTTTGATTGGGGAGCGCGCAATCATCGCGCCGAGCAACTGGGCTACGCCATCTGCCTGGACGCGCTGAGCGGCGACCACTTCCGCGCGCACCGCGTCATGGGCGACTTCGCCTGGCGGCACCTGGCCACCATCAAGGGCAACGACTGGGCGATTGAGCACGATGTGGTGCTGGGCTGGATTGAGGAGCTCGAGCGGCGGCGCGCCGCGGAGGCCAGCGCGTGAACGGCTGGGAGGACATGCGGGCGGAGCTGGAGCGCGGCATTGCGGAGCAGTGGCGGGCGCTGGCCATGGTGGGCCGCAAGATGATCGAGGGCGCGGACTGGCCGGGAGAGGCCGCGGCCACGCTCGAAATATTCGAGGCCATGGCGGCGGCGCCGGCCACGGAGCGAAGGAGGAAGCATGCGGGCACGCGATGAGCAGAC
>JAJPJZ010000157.1 GCA_021323935.1 Terriglobia bacterium
GCAGCCGGCAATCCTCACCGTCAGCGTGGCCGCCTTGCGCGTGCTGCGCGAAAAGGGCATCGCTCCAAACTACGTCGCCGGGCACAGCGTAGGCGAATACGCCGCCCACGTTGCCGCCGGCACATTCGACTTTACCGACGCAGTGCGCGTGGCCCGCAATCGCGGCCGCTACATGCAGGAAGCTGTGCCGGTAGGCGAAGGCGCCATGGCTGCCATCCTTGGCATGAAGGCTGACGACGTGCGCGCCGTCTGCCGCGACGCTGCCGAAGGCGCGGTGGTTGAACCGGCCAACAACAATTCGCCTGAGCAGGTCGTCATCTCAGGCAATGCCGCGGCGGTGGAGCGCGCCGCTGAACTGGCAAAGCAGCGTGGCGCCAAACGCGCCGTGATGCTGCAGGTCTCCGCGCCGTTTCACTGTTCGCTGCTGAAGCCGGCGCAAGACCGGCTGGAGCGCGACTTGAACGCCATTCAGTTTCACGATCCCGAAGTGCCGGTCGTTGCGAACATCGATGCCGAACCGCGCAGCAGCGCCTCGGCGGCGCGCGAAGCGCTCATCCGCCAGGCCACCGGCGCGGTGCAGTGGGAGCGCTCAGTTCAGAAACTCATCGCGCTTGGAGTGAACACCTTCATCGAGGTCGGCCCGGGCAAAGTGCTGTGCGGCCTGATGCGGCAAATTGATCGTTCGCAACCATGCTTCAACGTGCAGGACGAAGCTTCGCTGCAAAAGACCATGAATGAACTTGAGCCGCGGCACAACGAGCCCGGCTAGCCGAATTTAACATCGGGCCGACAGGGCAGCGAGACATTGATTCCGCTGCCCTGGCTTCACGCCGCCGATCATTGCATTGCGTTTGCGGCCTGCTCGGCCAATTGCGCCTCGGCCTGAATCACGCCTGCAACTTTCCCGATGTTCTCCTGGGCCTGCTGCCACTCTTTTTGCTCGATCGCTTCGCGCACTGCGGGAATGGTTTTTACTCCGTAGCCGGTATAGAAGCCGGGAGCGTAGATCTGGTGCTTGTACCATGGCCGGTTGGGCAAGCCGGAGTCGAGCAATAATTTGCGCTCGCTCTGGATGAGCAGCGCGTTCACCTGCCGGGCTGAGGCGCCGTTCATTGCGCCGTTGTGCGCGGCCACCGCCTGCTGGTAACGTTGCGCAGCCCGGTTGAGCTGATCGACCGCTGCATCCAGCGCTGAAAAATCCAGCGCCTGTCCGGGTGCCGCAGCCTGCTCTTTAGGAGGCGTGGTGGGATGTTGCGGGTCGTTGACCGCGCGGTACACGCCATCCTGCAGTTCGCGATTGCTCTCCTCAATCTGCTGGCGCGTAGTGCGGTCGAGCGCCTTCAGTTGCGTGACATACATTTTCAGGGTATCGGCCAGGCTGGCGAAATCGAACGGCAACAGGTCAGCATCCGCCATACGCATCACCGCCGTCCCGACCGTCTGCGCCAGGGTACGGGCGTAGGCAAAAGTCGTATCGCCAAAATGTGTGTACCAGTAGAAATCGTCGTAAATCGAGTGATACACGCCGCCGCTGTTGGCCTCGCCTCCGTATCCCAGGTTCAGAGATGCGATGCCCAGGTGCTGCAGGAAAGGCGTGTAGTCAGAGCCTGAGCCCAGCGCCCCGATGCGCAAATCGTGGCGGCTTCGCGCTTCGCGCCGCTGCTCGGCGACCGATTGATCGCCGTCTTCGGCGATGGGTGCGCCTCCGCCTCCTGAGCCGCGCGAAATTCTGAGCGCTTGCGCCCGCTGCCACGCCGTGATGTTGGTTTCAGGGTCGGTAATGTCGCGCGCAATCGAGTTGATGAACGGCTCGAGCGTGTGCGAGCCTGACATGCCCAGGAAGCCGCGCGTATTCGAATCGCTGTTCACGTACATCACGGCTTTCTGCTGCAGTTCGGCGGCGTGGGTTTCGGCCCACTCGGTCGAGCCCAGCAGGCCGGGCTCTTCGCCGTCCCATGAGGCATAGATGATCGTGCGTTTCGGTTTCCAGCCCTGCTTCAGCAGCTCGCCGTAGGCGCGCAGTTCTTCCATTTCGGCGATCTGGCCTGAAAGAGGATCGTCGGCGCCGTTCACCCAGCCGTCATGGTGGTTGCCGCGCACGATCCACTCATCCGGATACTCGGAGCCGGGTATGCGCGTAATCACGTCATAGAGCGTCCTGATCTTCCAATCGAACGCCAGCTTCATGTGCACTTTGGTGGCGCCGGGGCCAATGTGATAAGGCAGCCCGAGCGCGCCGCGCATGCGTTGCGGCGCCATCGGCCCGGTGAGCGAGCGCAGCAGCGGCTCGGCGTCAGCGTAGCTGATGGGCAGGACGGGAATTTTGGTGATGACCGGCACGGTGTGCAGGTCAGGAATCTTGCGGTTCGGGTCGGTTGCGCCGACGCCCGGGGTCAGCGGATCGCCGGAGTACACCGGCATATCGGCTACGCTGCCGCGCTGCACTCCATCGCGCGGGCGATATGGCCCTTTGGGAAACGTGTCACCGTCGAAGTAGCCGTCATCACGCGGATCGGAATAAATAATGCAGCCCACCGCGCCGTGCTCGGCCGCCAACTTGGGCTTGATGCCGCGCCAAGAGCCGCCGTAGCGCGCAATCGCGATCGCGCCCTTCACGTTCACTCCCAGGCGCTCCAGCTCCTCGTAATCAGCCGGCACGCCGTAATTGACGTACACCAGCGGTGCCGTCACGTCGCCATCGATGGAGTACGCATTGAAAGTCGGCAACTGCTCATTCTGCTGGTTCGAAGTCGGGTCTCCGGGGACCGGAGGCTCCTGCAGCTTTAGCGTGAAGCGGGTGGGCTCGACCATTTCGACCACGCGCTCTTTGGGCCACGGCATCAGCACGTAAAAATTTTCCACGTGCGAATCCAGCCCCCAGGATTTGAACTGGCTGGCCAGCCACTCGGCGTTGTCTTTGTCGTACGGTTGCCCTACGGCGTGCGGATGCGCCGAGAGCCGCTCGAGGTAATTGCGCGCATTCTCGGGCTTGGGAATGGCCTGGAATTTCGATTCCCAGCCGCGCTCAGTTTGCGCATCTTGCGCGGAGTAGCCGGCCATTTCGCCGGATTGTTGCTGCGGCGCAAAGCCGGGGAACAGAAATGCGGAGAAAATCAGGACGGCAACAACCACACTCGGACGACGCATCGAGGCTCCTTGCGCGCGAGTTCGAGCCAGCTTCCGCGCGGCGGAGCATTATAAAACCAACGCAAACTCCAAGCTCAAAAAGGGAAGCGATCGGGCGCCCGCTGAAGCGCGGCTGCTTCGGTCAACCATTGATGAAGTTCTAGTACCGGCGCAGGCAATCAGCTCACTGCGGCAGCACGTCAAAGCGTGAGAGTCCATGCTGCTGCAGGTAAAGTTTTACGTGTTCGCGCGAAATGATTCCCTCATCGTTGATCGGAATACCCATGAACGTCACCGCCAGCATGGCGCCCGCAACCGCCGCGAGCGCAAGCCTTGCTGCGCCTAAGTCGCGCCAGCTTCGCCGCGGTGGCGTATTGGCGCCGTTGGTGCCGTAGCCCAGCAGGGGCCGGTATCCTGGGCCGATCTGCGGATGGCGCATGCCGCTGAGCAAGAGCAGCACCGCCCAGAGAAGCCAGCCACGCCACAGCAGTAGCCCGGTCGGAATCAGCGCAAGCACCGTGGCCGCCGACACCCAGCGGTGCAGTCGCGGCGAAATGGCGTAAACGATGTGGCCGCCATCGAGCTGCCCGCCGGGAAGCAGGTTCAGCGCAGTAGCGAACATGCCGACCCAGGCGGCAATTGCGCCGGGGTGCAGCAACAGTCCATTGAGCGGCACGAAGCCGGCAGGCCCGCGCAGCAACAGCGCGTGCATAAAGGTGAAGATCAGCGGGAAATCGTGCGGCAGGAAGCCGGCTGTGGCGCCATGCGTGGCCGGGCGCGACATCACCAGCGAGGCCGCCATCACCACGACGGCCACAACAAACCCCGCAATCGGGCCGGCAATGCCGATATCAAACAGCGCGCGGCGCGAGCCCATCGGCGACTTGATCCTGATGAACGCTCCCAGCGTCCCGATAGGCGTAGGTGCCGGAATAAAGAACGGCAGGGTTGCAACCACGCCATAGCGCACGCAATACACGTAGTGACCCATCTCATGCGCCAGCAGGATCAGCATCAGCGTGAACGAAAACGGAATGCCGAGCAGCAGCCGATGCAGGTCGGCAAGCACCCACACGATGGGAAAGAAGTCAGCATCGGAGACGAACGGCGGCAGCCCCTGGCGGAAGTTGAATTCCAGCTTGGCCCCGACGACCAGCGTGGTAAAGAAAGTCAGCAGCAGCAGCAGCAGGTGCAGCCAGTAGCGATGGCGCTGCCGCGGAACCGCTATGAACGAGTGCAGCGCGTTCGGCAGCGTGCCAGTGGAGCTTTGCAGATCGGTAAGGGCGCGCTGCTCGGGAGGGGAAAATGAAGGGTCCGGCATGATCTGCAGGCTGCGGAAGGCCAGGAAGAGCGAAGCCAGGCTGCTCGGCCGGCCTGATTGCCTTCGACTGAGATTACCAGATTCGCGCGGAGCAATTTCCCCGCCACGCCGCTAGGAATCGATGGATTGCAGTTCCTTGCCGGGCTTGAATCGCACGGCCTTTCCGGGCGGAATGCTGACCTCGGCGCCGGTGCGCGGGTTGCGGCCAATGCCGGTTTTACGCGGCCGCACATTGAAGACTCCGAAGCCGCGCAGCTCGATGCGGTCGCCCTGGGTGAGCGCACGCTTCATGCTCTCAAACACTGTTTCTACGGCCTGCTCAGCTTTGGTTTTGGTGATGCCCGTCTTGTTCACAACTTCATTGATGATGTCGAGCTTGATCACGCAATCGGCTCCAGAGAAGCTTGATTCTAGCACCGGAATCTCGGCAGAACCGGACGGCGCGGCCGAGGCCAAGCAGACGAAGGGCGCGAACGGATGGTAAGGAACAACCATCTTTGTGTCAACAAATGAGCCAGCCGCGCGAATCAACTCGCCCACCCTGCTCCTTCACCTTTCCGCTCGCCGTTCGCGGATCGCGTGCAGGTTGCCGGCAATTGCATCCTGCTTTTCCACACTTCCGCCGCGATTCACGGTTGTGCGCACTGCTCACCGCCGCTACTCTAGGCTCAAATCGCTACAGGCAGGTTTGATAATGTCGCAAAGCGCAGTACTCATGCCCGAAGCCGCAGTTGAAGTGAAGAGCAGGAGCTCCATGCCGGGAATCAAAAGCGATCGCTGGATCCGCCAGATGGCGCTCCACCACGACATGATCAACCCTTTTTCCGAGAAGCAGGTGCGCGAAGGCGTGATCAGTTACGGGCTTTCCAGCTACGGCTATGACCTGCGCGTCGCCGATGAGTTCAAGATTTTCACCAATGTGAATTCCACCATCGTCGATCCCAAGCGCTTTGACGAGCGCTCGTTCGTCACCATTACGGGCGATTCCGTCGTGGTCCCGCCGAATTCGTTTGCGCTGGCGCGCTCGGTTGAGTACTTCAAGATTCCGCGCGACGTGCTGACCGTCTGCGTTGGCAAGAGCACGTATGCGCGCTGCGGAATCATTGTGAACGTCACGCCGTTTGAGCCGGAGTGGGAAGGATTCGTGACGCTTGAAATTTCAAACACCACTCCGCTGCCGGCCAAGGTCTATGCCAATGAAGGCCTGTGCCAGATCCTGTTCTTCCAGTCGGATGAGCCGTGCGAAGTGAGTTACGCTGACCGCAAAGGCAAATACCAGGCGCAAAAGGGAATTGTGCTGCCCAAGCTGTGAAGGCTCAGTCGGCCTGCGAAGCGTGGCCTTCGCGCAGAACAGCCAGCCGCCGGACGCGGCCCGGCGTAGAAGCGACGAAACCCTCGCGCGCTACCGGCGGACGGTGCCTTCCGATTCCTTGAACATATATTTAATGCAGGATTTATAGATCAGCAGGTTTGACTGGCCGCCGGCGCGGTTTACCTTGATCGAGCTTTTGTCATACCACTCGATGATACCGTGGATCTGCTCGCCATCGTGCAACACGATCACCATCGGCGTCCTGCTCTGCATTTGCTTCTGATAATAAAAATTTTCCGCGTGGGTCACGTCGGGCGGGGCCGACTTGCGCATTGCGGGGCGCTCGCGGCGCTCCACGCCCTGCTCGCCGCGAGGTTGATCGTTGCGGCTGTGTTCGCGCGGCAGCGTGGGCCGAATCAGTTTTCGGCTGGTGAATGTCTCAGGCTCCGGCGCCCTTCCTACCGCTGCAGCGTCCATGTCCTTCATTTCGTCAACCTTCCGAACGGTTTTACAGTCGAGCGCGCAACTCTCGCGTGCGTTGCAGTGAATCGAATGTCTGGAGGCGGAGGCTGTGCGCAATGCGTCCGCGATGACTGTAATGTTGAACTTGTGCTTTACCGTACCACACGACTTATCGAGGCGCAAGGAACCGAATTGCACTGCCGTAACCTGCGGCCGCAGCGAAATGTAACGGCCGTGCCGCGCTGCGTTTACCGCTCCAGGCCGACGGCAAACGAATCCAGCGCGAGCGAGCGCAGCAGGTTGCGCCGCATGCCGCGGTCAACTTCATCGAGCGCCTGGGAGGCGCGGCTGATCCAGTCAAAATCGATGGCCTGGGCCATGGCGCGCAGCTGGGCCATGAGGTCAGTGTTGCGCACCAGCGCTTCTACGCCGCACCGGATGTGTAGCAGGTCTTCAAGCAGCCCATACGACGCCGAAACCAGGCTTTCGGTTTTCTCGCGACCTTCGCCGCCCGCGCGATAGGTTTCGGTTGCCTTGAACAAGGCAGAGTGGTCGCGGCCGGCAAGCGCCGTGTTCAGCAGCACCAGCGCGTCAGCGCGCGTAGCGACGTAGCGCGGCAGGTCAAAGCCGAGCGCGTGGCCCATCGCGCCGCCGCTCAGATGGGCGATAAGGTTCCGCTGCTCCGCGGTCAGTTGCGGCCGCCGGCCGGCGAGCATGGCGGCGAGCGATTCGGGCGAAAGCGGCTCGAGCCGCAGCGTGATGCAGCGCGAGCGGATGGTGGCAAGCAGTTCGCCGGGGTTTTCCGTCAGCAGGAACAGGGTTGCGAATTCCGGCGGCTCTTCCAGCACTTTGAGCAGCGCGTTGGCC
>JAJPJZ010000337.1 GCA_021323935.1 Terriglobia bacterium
GCGCGCTCCCCGCGCGCAGCCTCTGCGTCGCCATTGCGAGCGCCGGTGGTCTTCAGGTAATCGCCCACTACGTCGATATATTTCAGGCCGGAGCCGGTGTTGAAGATCACGACCTTCTGCCCGCGCTCAAAGAATCCGCGCTCCAGCAACTTGCGATACGCTACCAGCGCCGCTGCTCCTTCGGGCGCGGCAAACACGCCCTCATAACGTGCCCACTCCATCACCGCGCGCATGATCTCGTCATCGCTTACGGCGATTGCCGTCCCGTTGCTCTTCTTCAGAATGTCTAACAGGATGTAGTCGCCATACGCCTTGGGAACCCGGAGGCCTGCCGCCAGCGTAGCCGCATTGCTCCAGGCTTCTGAGGTTTGCTTGTGCTCTTCCCACGCTTTCGGAATCGGTGCGCATCCGGCAGCCTGCACCGCCACCATTCGCGGCCGCTTCTTTGAATTGAGCCACCCCAGCGCTTCCAGTTCATCGAACGCCTTCCACATCCCGATCATGCCGACGCCGCCGCCGGTGGGGTAAATGATGGCGTCAGGCAGCTCCCAGCCAAGCTGCTCGGCCACTTCGTAGCCCATGGTCTTCTTGCCTTCAACCCGAAACGGCTCTTTCAGCGTGGAAATATCGAACCAGCCTTCTTTCTCCTTGCGCTCGGCCACCATGCGTCCGCAATCGCTGATCAGCCCTTTGACCAGCGTGACTTGCGCGCCATACGAGCGGCATTCCACCAGGTTGGCTTGCGGCACGTCTTCCGGCATGAAGATGTGCGCTTCAATTCCGGCGGCGGCGCAGTAAGCGGCCAGGGCGCTGGCAGCGTTGCCTGCTGACGGAATCGCCAGCTTCTTCAGGCCGTAGTGCCTGGCCATCGTGACGGCCATGCACAAGCCTCGCGCCTTGAAGCTGCCCGTGGGATTCAGTCCTTCATCTTTGATAAAGACATCAGGATCGCGATGGCTGCGCAGCATTGGGGTAAAGCCTTCGCCGAGCGTGACCGGCTGGGCCGAGGGCAATACCTCGGCGTAGCGCCACATTGAGGCAGGGCCGTTTTTCACGGCTTCCCGCGACGCGTGCTTTTTAAGCGCGGCCATGTCATAGCGCACATACAGCGAGCCTGCATCTTGCGGGCACAGCGTCTGCGGCTTCGCCGGCGAAAGCTGCCGGCCGCACTTCGAGCATTCCAGGTATGCAATCTCAGCCATAACCGGCGATTGTAAATAAAACGGCGAAGCTGCCCGCGTGATCTTGCGAGCGATGCGCGGCTTCAGCCCAGCGCTTTGCGGAACTCTCGAACGCTGGCCCGAGGTTCGCGCAGCAGATCAGAGATGACGGCGATTGAATCGGCGCCGGCAGCGATCACGTCACGGCAATTTGAGCGCGTGACGCCGCCGATGGCAACCAGCGGCTTGCGCGTGGCTGCACGCGCGGCGCGCACGCCCTCGAGCTCTACGACGGGATCGGGATTCTGCTTTGAGGAAGTCGCAAATACGGGGCCGATGGCGATGTAGTCGCAGGCGCCGGCATCCGCGGCGCGGACTTGTTCCAGGTTATGAGTCGACAGGCCTATGATGCCATTCGGCAATACCCGCCGGGCGGCTTCCGGCGAAAGGTCTTCCTGGCCGAGGTGAACACCCGCGAAACCAGCCGGCAGCGCAAGGTCGGGGCGGTCGTTCATGATCAATATTGCGAGCGTGCGGTCGCCAGTCGGCGGCGAGGAGTAAATCACGCGGCGCAACTCGCGAGCATGGCTGAGGACCTCGCGCGGCGAATCCGTTTTGTTGCGGTATTGGATGAGCGTGGCGCCGCCGGCGAGGAGTTCGCGGGCAAAATCGAGGATTGCGTTGAGCGGATCGGCAGGCGCGAAACACTGGCGATCGATGATGCAATATAGCCGCGGAATCGGTTCGATGGTCACGCTGCCTGGGCTGCGCGCGCGAAGAACCGCTCCAGGAATTTTGTGTCAATTTCGCCTGCGCGAAATTCGGGATCGACCATGATGCGGCGCTGCAGCGGGATGTTGGTGTAGATGCCTTCAACGATGAACATATCGAGCGCGCGCTGCATGCGCGAGATGGCTTCGTTGCGGTCGCGCCCGTGAGCGATCAGCTTCGCGATGAGCGAATCGTAATACGGCGGAACGACGCCTTCGGCATACATCGCCGTATCGACGCGCACTCCGGTGCCTCCCGGGATGTTGAAGGTTGTGATTTTTCCCGCCGAGGGCGTGAATTTTTCCGGATGCTCGGCGTTAATGCGGCATTCAATGGCGTGCCCGCGATGCTCCACGCGCGAGGGCGGAATGTTTTCCAGCCGCTCGCCGGCGGCAATCAGGATCTGGCTCTTCACCAGGTCGGTGTCCGTGACCATCTCGGTGACCGGGTGCTCCACCTGGATGCGAGTATTCATCTCGATGAAGTGCAGGCTGTCGTCCTCATCCATCAGGAACTCAACCGTGCCGGCGTTCACGTAGCCGATGTTCTGCAGGCTCGAGACTAACTTTTCGCCGATGCGCCGGCGCAATTCGGGCGTGACCTTCACCGAGGGCGATTCCTCAATGATCTTCTGGTGTCGCCGCTGGATGCTGCATTCGCGCTCTCCCAGGCTGATGACCCGGCCGTAAGAGTCGGCCAGCACCTGGAACTCGATATGGCGCGGGCGCTCAATGAATTTTTCCATGTAGAGGTTGCCATTGCCGAAGGCCGCCGCTGCCTCGGTCTGCGCCTGCGCGAACAACGCCGGCAGTTCGGCTTCGCTGCGGATCACGCGCATGCCGCGCCCGCCGCCGCCGGCTGAGGCCTTCACGATCACCGGAAAACCGGTAGAGCGCGCCCACTCAATGGCCTCGCCTTCCGAGCCAATCACGCCTTCAGAACCGGGCAGGATCGGTACGCCCGCGGCTTTCATCGTCTGCCGCGCCTTTTCCTTTTCACCCATCAGGCGCGTGACCTCGGGCGGAGGCCCGATGAACTTGATGTGCGACATTTCGCAAACTTCAGCAAAGTTCGCGTTCTCGCTGAGCAGCCCATAGCCGGGATGAATTGCCTCGACGTTTGAAATTTCTGCCGCGCTGATGACTGCAGGAATTTTCAGGTAGCTGTCGGATGGGCGGGGCGGGCCAATGCAGATGGCTTCATCGGCAAAGCGCACATGCAGCGAGTTGCGGTCAGCTTCGCTATAGATGGCGACGGTACGCACGCCCAGCTCTTTGCAGGCGCAAATGATCCGCAGCGCAATTTCACCGCGATTGGCGATCAGGATTTTCTTAAACATTCGAGGGGCTTCTCGTCGCTCGCTGCTGGTTGTTGCCGTGCGCCGTGCCGCTGGAGAAATAACAGGACAGAAACAACAGCTTCAGGCCGGCTTGATGCCGAACAGCGGCTGGCCATACTCCACGGGCTGGCCGTTCTGCACGAACTTTTTGGCGATCTGGCCCGCCGCATCGGCTTCAATTTCGTTCATCAGCTTCATGGCTTCAATGATGCACAGCACCTGCCCGACCGTAACGCTGTCGCCCGGCTTGACGAACGGCGGCGCGCCCGGCGAAGGCGCATCGTA
>JAJPJZ010000327.1 GCA_021323935.1 Terriglobia bacterium
CGCCGATGTGCTTGCTCATTTCGGCACGCCAATATCTTCGTTCCACAACTCCGGCCGCGCCGCAATGAACTCACGCATCAGGGCGATGCATTGCTCGTCCTGAAGCACGACGCATTCCACGCCACGGGCGGCGAACAGATCCTCCGCCCCAACAAACGTCTGGTTTTCGCCGATCACGATGCGTGGAATGCGGTAGAGCAGCGCCGTGCCGGTACACATGATGCATGGGCTCAGCGTGCTGACCAGCGTGAGCTTGTGCCAGTCAGTGCGGCGGCCAGCGTTGCGGATGCACACCACTTCGGCGTGTGCTGTGGGGTTGCCGGTCTGCACGCGCAGGTTGTGGCCGCGCGCTAGGATGTTGCCGCCGGCATCGGTCAGTACCGAGCCGATGGGAATGCCTCCCTGGGCGAGGCCCTGGCGCGCTTCAGCGATGGCCTGGCGCAGTAACTCACGGTCTCTCATGCAGCAGAATGTAGCAGGCGCACAGGTTCCGCCGCTCAGCAACCGGCTTCTTCTTCACTGCTCGCGACTTCACTCGCCCGGTTTCAGCTCCGGTCCACGGCTGCGGTCCGGCTGGAATTCTGGCCTCGACCACACGGCGCCGTGGCGGGCGCATCTAAATTCCTGAATGTATTCCCCGATCAGCGACTATGCCCTGATTGGCGACTGCCATTCGGCAGCCCTGGTCAGCCGCCACGGCTCCATTGACTGGTGCTGCCTGCCGCGCTTCGATTCGCCTGCTCTGTTTCTCAAGGTTCTCGACGACCGGCGCGGCGGATCCTGCTCGGTGGAAGCCGAGCGGCTGGAGAGCTGCACCCGGCGCTACGTGGACCACTCCAACATTCTGGAGACGACCTTCCACACTGCCACCGGCGTTCTTGCGGTGCAGGATTTCATGCCGATCTCGCAGCTTGCCGATGAATCGCGTCATGGCCGCGACGTAGAAAACGAAGAGCGCATCGTGCGCCTGTTCCGCTGCCGCGGAGGCGCAGTGCGCTTCCGGGTGCGCGTGCATCCCACGTTCGATTTCGCACGCGCCGGCGAGCCCGGTATCCACCGCAGCCAAGGTGTAACCATCCTGCGTTCCGGCGAGCGCGAACTGCACGTTGCTGCCAGCGCCGGCACGAAAGCCGATGCTCGCGATGGCGCCGTGGTGGTGGAGTTCGAATTGAGCAACAACCAAACGGCGTGGCTCACGCTGGGCTATGCTCACGCCGGCCACACCCCCGAGCTGGTGACCGAGGAACACATTGAGCGCTGGCTTGGGGAAACCAGCCGCTACTGGAAGCAATGGTCGGCCTCAATGGCTTACGACGGCGACTGGCGCGAGCTGGTGATGCGAAGCGCGCTCACGCTCAAGCTGCTGATTTACGAACCGAGCGGCGCCATCGTTGCCGCGCCAACCTGCTCGCTGCCGGAGTGGATCGGCGGCTCGCGCAACTGGGACTACCGCTACACCTGGCTGCGCGATTCCAGCTTTACCCTCATCGCGCTCATGGAGCTTGGCTATTTCGGCGAAGCCCGCGACTTCCTGCGCTTCCTGCACCGCACGCTTTCCGCCGGCAAGCGCGGCAAAGTGCTGTACTCGATTGATGGCGGCACCGAGCAGACGGAATACGAGCTGAAGCACCTGGAAGGCTACTGGAAGTCGCAACCGGTGCGCGTCGGCAACGGCGCCGCCAACCAGCGACAGTTCGACGTTGCCGGCGAGCTGATGCAGTGCATTTCCCTCTATTGGCGGCACGATGGCTTCGAGCACGATGGCGAGTCGTTCGAGCGCGACTACTGGCCGCTGGTAAAGCGCATTGGCGACCGCGTCGCCCAGGAATGGCGCGAACCTGACAACGGCATCTGGGAAGTGCGCGGCGGGCTTCGCCAGTTTGTGCATTCAAAAGGATTGTGCTGGGTGGCGCTCGATCGCGCACTGCGGCTGGCGCGCCGCTTCAAGATCAGCGGCGATTTCAGCCATTGGGAGCAGCAGCGGGCCGCCATCCATCACTCGCTTGAAACCGAAGGCTTCAATCCTGACGTCCAGGCGTACATCCAGTACTACGGCTCCGGCGATCTTGATGCCTCGGTCTTGCGCCTGCCGATCCTCAACGTGTTCAGCCCCGAAGACCAGCGCATGCGCTCCACCGTGGCGAAGATTGAATCGCGCCTGGGCAACAACGGCCTGGTGTATCGCTACAACCCCGCCGAAGATGGCATTGGCGAGACCGAAGGCGCGTTCCTGGCCTGCGGCTTCTGGCTGGTGGAAAACTACGTCCTCGCCGGCCGCCTGGGTGACGCTGAAGAGCTGTTCGAGCGGCTTTGTAGCTGCGCCAACGATCTAGGCCTGATGTCAGAAGAAGCCGACCCGGCGAATGGCCAGCTGCTGGGCAATTTTCCGCAGGGATTTTCGCACGTGGGATTGATCAACGCCGCAGTTCGGCTGAGCGCTGCCAGGCGCGGTGAAAAGACCGATACCGAAGAGCTGCTCTTTGCTCACTGAGGACGTCGCGCTCGCGGCTTTTATGCTTCACGGGCTGCCGGAAGGCTAGGCTTCCGGATAAACCCGCGGCCAGCGGGTGGCAGTGCTGGCGGGGCGGACGGGCGCGGGGCCCTTGGAGTGGTCCTGCAGCTTGAGTTCGGTGAGCTCAGGCTCGCCGGCGTCGCGTCCCCACGTTACGGTCAGGTTCAGCTTAAAGCTCAACAACGCGCCAACCAGCACTGCGCCGGCCTGGTAGGCATTGGCGGCCAGTCGCCCCCAGCCGGATTTCGGCAGGCGGGCAGTGTGGAACAAAATCGGGGTGATGTAGTGATTGGCCAGTGCCACCAATACGACGGTGCCGATCATGGCCAGCGCCGAGCACAGGAAGTAGCTGCCGTAGCCGCTGACGAAGCGCAGGCCGGTGCGGCGCTTGTCGTGGAAAGTCCAAAAATTGTTGAGGACGTAGTTGCCGGCGTTCGAAACCACGTTGGCAATCGCGCTGGCGAGCGTAACCCCGGCGGCGGCGATGAGGGGGTTATAGGTGAGCAGGTTGACGGCCATGCCCGCCAGGCCTACGCAGGAGAAACACATCATGCGATGGGCAGTGGTTCGGCGCTGAAAAGGGGAAAACTTCAAGAGCGAATAACTCCAGGTACTGGGCCAAATCCGCTCCACCCGCGCAAGAACGGTGGGGTGCCACGCATCATACCCGAAAACGAATCACCGCACCATCTTCGGATGGATGCCGGCAGCAGGCAGGAAGAGCAGCGCGCGCGGCGAGGGCCCTATGGCTATTCTAACCAACTCCGGCCTGAAAAGTTGCTGAATTCCGCGGCGGCAGCGGGAATTCGCAGAGCTCGCAAGTGGCTGATAAAATGAGCTCTGCATGGTGTTACCTTTCGTCCGCGAGTTGCTGGCGGACGTGGAACAAACCCCCGCCTTTGCGCGTGCCGCTGCAGCCCTGAGAAACACCCCCGGGGGGCCGAACGGCGCGGGGCGCACTCGTCTAGCTGGATTGACCCCGGCAGCCAAGGCCCTGCACCTGGCGCTGTTGCAGCGCGCCTCGGCCAAACCCCTCCTCATCGTGGTTGCCGATAATCGCGCAGCCGAAGAGCTGACGGCGGCGCTCGCGGCGTTTTGCGAGCTGACCGGCGCAGCCTCGCCTGAGCTGGTGGTGCACCTGCCCGCCATCGACGTCCTGCCTTACGAAAACCTCTCGCCGCACCCGGAAATCCAGGAGAAGCGCGCCAGCGCGCTGGTCAAGATTGCCGGCGGCGCGGCGGCGATCGTGGTTGCGCCCATTGTGGCCACAGCGATGCGGCTGCGGCGAAGTGACTTCTACGCCGGCCTGGGGAGGACGATCCGCAAAGGCGGATTGGTCGATATCGAGGAGCTGGCGCGCCACCTCAGCGCTGCCGGCTACACCCGGACCGACGTGGTCGAGATGGCGGGCGAATACGCGGTGCGCGGCGGCATTCTCGATGTCTTTCCGCCCGAGCATGAGCGGCCGGTCCGCATTGAAACTTTCGGCGATGAAGTGGAATCGCTGCGGGCATTCGATGCCGGCACGCAACGCTCGTCAAATGCCATCGACCACATTGAGCTCTTGCCGCTGACTGAAACGCCGGTTGACGAGCAGGTGCTGGCGGCGATTTCGGCTCGGCTTTCAGGCATGCGCGTTGCCGGCCCGGAAGAAATCGTGGAACGGGCAGTGGCCGAAGCCGGCGTGAGCGCCTTCCCGGGCTGGGAGCTCTATGCTCCGCTGGCCTACGCGGGCGAGCAGCAGAGCA
>JAJPJZ010000045.1 GCA_021323935.1 Terriglobia bacterium
CATGCCATCGGCGACCTGTTCTTTGCTCCGCGCCGCCTCGGCCTCGAGCGGCTGAAGGGCGCCTACGCATGGCAGTCGTTCATCAAGTCAGGAGTGGTTGTGCCCGGCGGCTCTGATGCGCCGGTAGAACGCGGCGAGCCAATGATCGAGTTCTACGCCGCGGTTTCGCGCAAGCCGCTGCCCGCGCGCATGGGCGCGCGCACCAGCACCGAAGGCTGGCATCCGGAAGAAGCCATGACTCGCGAGCAGGCGCTGAAGGCGTTCACCTTGTGGCCTGCCTACGCTGCCTTCGAGGAAAAAATCAAGGGCACGATCGAGCCCGGTAAACTCGCTGATTTCACCGTGCTCTCCCAGGACATCATGAAGGTGCCTGAGCCGCAGATTCTCGACACTGAAAACCTGATGACGATCATCGGCGGCGAAGTCGTGTACCAGAAGCCGTAACGCCGCTTGGCCGCTGCGCAGCGCGAGCACACGCCGTCGCCGCCCAGACGATCAGCGCCCGCGGTCGCTGCTTTTCGCAGGCGACTGCTCCGGCCCTCGATACACCACGCCTGCCTTCATCACGAACTTCACGTCCTCAAGCGTGCTCACGTTTTGCAGCGGGTTTCCCTTGACGGCAATCAGGTCGGCAAACTTGCCCGGCTCAATCGTGCCTGCGTCTTTCGACCACCCCATCAGGTCCGCAGCATTGATCGTCGCTGCCTGAATGGCCTGCAACGGCGTCAGGCCGACGGCGATCAGCTCGCTGAATTCGCGGGCGTTCAGCCCGTGAGGAAACATGGCGGCGTCGGTGCCGAACGCGATTTTTACGCCACTCTCAACCGCGTGTCTGATGTTTTGGCGAATCACCGGGATCATGGCCCGCTCGTGCTGCTTCACAGCCTCCGGCCAGGGCAGGTGGTCAAGGTTCTCCAGCGCGTAGCGGTGCAAATAAAGCGTCGGCACCAGGTAAGTGCCCTGCTTTTTCATCAGCGCGATGCCGGCATCATCGATATAGGAGCCGTGCTCAATGGAATCTACTCCCGCTTCCACGGCAAACATGATGCCCTGCGTCGAATGAGCGTGCGCCGCCACCTTGTGTCCGAGCCGGTGGGCATCGTCCACGATAGCCTTCAACTCTTGCAGGCTGTAGGCCGCTGCCGTGGGGTCATCCTTCGGCGAAGTCACGCCGCCGCTGGCCATCACATTGATAACGTCCGCGCCGAACTTGATAATCTCGCGGACTTTCTTCTGCACTCCCTCTACGCCATCAGCGACGCCTCTGCCCGTAATGTCCAGGTCTGAGGAAAATGAAGCGCCTGCGTCGGCGTGGCCGCCAGTGATGGACATCTGCATTCCGCACGCCGCAATGCGCGGCCCCACAATGTCGCCGTCATTGATGGCATCGCGCAGCGAGGTGTCGCCAAAATACGTTCCTCCCAGTTCCCGCACCGAAGTAAAGCCAGCCATCAGCGTGGCTCGGGCGTTCTTGACCGCGCGCAACTCCCAGCGAATATCGTTTTCGGTGAACGATCCGGCGTCGTAGAGCCGGTCGGCCTCGACCGCCAGGTGCGTGTGCATGTCGAACAGCCCCGGCAAGACCGTGTAGCTGCGCAGGTCAATGAGTTCGTCTCCGGCCTCGGCCGGTACCGGAGCGCTCGCAATCCTGGCGATGCGGCCGCCTTCCACCAGGATGGCTTTGCCGGTGATCAGCTCTCCCGACTTCACGTCGACGATCGCGCCGGGCATAACCACGATGCGCTTCGGTCCGTGGCTGCCGCTCTGGGCCAGCCCAGCGGCGCACATCAACGCCACGGTGATCGGCGTCAGCAGGGTGCGCAATCTCATGACTCCGTGTCTTAGCCGCACTCTGCTTCGAAGGTGGACAGGGCTTGGCATTGATCTCAGTGGCGTTCAAATATATTGACGCTTGCAATTTCTCGGCTCGGATTGGGACGACGATATTTAAAGGCGGGGCAAACAAACGCCCGATATCCGCGGCTCTCCTGCCAGCAGATTGTGCCAGGTGCCGGACCGATTGCGCGATGTCGAGCGGAGCTTAGTTGTCTTTGCCGCGCCGCTTGATCTCAATGTTCAGCCGCTTGATTTTCTGGTTCAAGGTTGAAAGCGGGACGCGGAAGCGCTCGGCAGCTTCCGTCTGGTTCCAGTTGGAGCGCTCCAGCATGTCGTTGATCACGCGCCTCTCGCAGTCTTCCAGGATCTCAAACAGCGAGGCGTCAGGCCGGTGCTCGAGCACGGCGGCTGAGAGGCCGCGGCGGCCGATGTAATCGGGCAACAGGTCGGGGCCGACGCTTGTGCCCGTGCTCAGCACCACGGCGCGCTCGACCACGTTTTCCAGTTCGCGGACGTTGCCGGGCCAGTCGTAATCCATCATCGGATGCAGCGCCTCCGGCATCATGCGACGCAGCGGCTTGCCATTTTCTTCCGAAAACTTCTTCAGGAAGAAATCCACCAGCAGCGGAATATCCTCGCGGCGGTTGCGCAGCGGCGGCAAATCGATGGTAATCACGTTCAGCCGGTAGAACAGGTCTTCGCGGAACTTGCCTTCGCGCACCATCTGCCGCAAATCGACGTTGGTGGCCGCGATGACGCGAACGTCAACCTGCACTTCATTCACGCCGCCCAGGTGCATGAACTTGCGGTCCTGCAGCACTCGCAGGATCTTGGCCTGCGTCTCCATGCTCATGGTGCCGATTTCATCGAGGAATAACGTGCCCCGGTCGGCAACTTCAAACAGGCCCTTTTTCGATGAGATGGCGCTGGTGAACGCGCCTTTCACGTGCCCGAACAGCGTCGATTCCAGCAGGTCAGCCGGCATGGAGCCGGTGTTCACCGGAACGAAGGCGCGGTCCTTGCGCGGCGAGTTCATGTGCAGCGCCTTGGCAATCAGCTCTTTGCCCGTTCCGCTTTCGCCCTGGATCAGCACGGTCGAGCGGCTGGGCGCAACCTGCGCCACCAGGTCAAATACCCGCAACATCGGCTCGCTCTTGCCCACGATGTGCTCAAAGTTGTAGCGCTGCTTCAGCGCCCGCTTGAGCTGGACGTTCTCTTCCTTCACCCGCCGCGTGGCAATTGCCGACTGCACGTCGGCCAGCAGCTTGTCGTTGTCCCAGGGCTTTTGGATAAAGTTGACCGCGCCGCAGCGGATGGCGCTCACCGCGTTCTCCACCGTTCCGTAGGCCGTGATCATGATCACCGCCAACTGGCAGTCGCGCTCCTGCAGCTCGCGCAGCACTTCCATGCCGTTCATGTCGGGCAGGGCGTAATCCAGCAGCACCAGGTCGTGCGGTTCGTTCGCCGCCTGCTCCAGGCCATCGGCCCCGTTGCACGCCGTGGTGACTGAATACCCTTCCAACTCCAGCAGGGTCTGCAGCGACTCGCGTATTTCATGCTCATCATCAATGATGAGCACGCGCCCGCTTGCCGTCGCATCGCTCGGGCGCATTGGAATGGCTACTGCTTTAGACATGGACAGCCTTCCTCACCATCGGGAACTCGAGGTAGAACGTAGTGCCCCGCCCAGCCTCACTCTCCACCCAGATCTTGCCTGAGTGCTCGGAAATGATTCCGTAGGTCACCGCCAGCCCCAGGCCGGTGCCGCGGCGCTCGCCTTCACGCGGCGAAGTCTTGGTCGTAAAGAACGGATCGTAAATGCGGGTCATGTGCTCGGGAGCGATTCCGGTGCCGGTGTCGCTGATCGAAACGTTCACGCCGCGGCCGTTGCGTGTGGCCACCGTCAGCGTCCCGCCCTTCGGCATGGCGTCCTTGGCGTTGAGGATCAGGTTCAGGAACACCTGCTGCAGCTTGCCGGTATTGCCATGAATGCGCGGCAGGCTCTCCTCCAGTTGCTGCTCGATCATGATGCGGCTGGTCTTAAGCTGGTGCTCCACCAGCGCCACCGTGTCGCGGATGATCTGGTTCAGATCCACGTCGCCGAAATCGCCGCCGCCGGTGCGCGAAAAATTCAGCAGGTTATTGACGATCTCTGACGCGCGGAACGTCTGTTTAGTAATTTTTTCCAGCAGCGCCGATTTCTTCTCATCGCCAGTGATCTGCTTGGCCAGCATTTGCGCATAGGACGAAATGACCGCAAGGGGCGTATTGACTTCATGCGCAACGCCGGCGGCAAGCAGACCAATGGACGAGAGTTTTTCCGCCTGCGAAAGTTGCGACTCCAGCGCGATGCGCTCGGTAATGTCGTCAACGATGATCAGGCGGCCAATCACGTTGAAGCGGCGCGTCACCAGCGGGGCAATCGCAATGTTGGTCACGCGCGTGTCGGCGGCGTTGGTCTCCAGCCGGAATTTGTAAAGGTTGTGGACGCCCGCGTATTGCCGCACGCGGTAAAACTCCTCCGCAAACGCCGCCGGGAACACCTCGCTCAGCGGCTTGCCTAAGGCTTCCGAGCGCGGCAGCGCGAACATCACTTCCATCTGCGAGTTCCAGAACTCGATCCGGTCCTGCAGGTCCACCGCCAGCACGCCCACCGAAATGGATTCAACAATGTTCTCGTTGAAGTCCTTCAGGCGCTCATACTCGCTGGCCTTCTGCTCCAGCGAGGCATACAGCCGCGCGTTCTGGATGGCTATGCCGATGTAGCCGGCCAGGGTCTGCAGCAGCTCAACGTCTTCGCTCGACAGGAAGTCGCCTTCCATCGTCTTGCCCAGCCCGAGCACCGCCACGTTGCGGTTCTGCACCGTGCACGGAATGAAGTAATTGAGGTCCAGGCGGCGAATCGCTTCCTGCGCCGCGGGTGTTTCGCGCACGGCATGGTGCGTGTTATCGAAGAACAGGTGGCCGGCGGCGTCTTCCGGCCGGCGCAGCCGCAGGAAATCAAGGTTCAGGCTGCTGGCGTTGGGAATGCCGCTCGATTTGGCCACCACGAACTTGCCGTCGTCGCAGCCCATGAAAATGGCCACGCGGTCCACCGTGAGCGTGCGCGAAAGCCGCTCCACCACTGCGCTCAGCAGCTTTTCAATGTCGGTTTCAGAGCTCAGGTCGCGGCCAAAATCAATCAGCGTGCGCCGGTAGTCGTAGCGCGTGCGATAAAAGAACCGGTCAATCCTCGCCAGGATCCAGTTCTTCATCGGCTCAAAGCACAGCGCCGTCACCACGATGGCCACAATCAGCCCGGCCGTTCCGGTCGAGGGCAGCTTGGTGTGCACAATCTCGGCCGCGACCGCAACAATCAGGAAATATCCGCCGGCCACCGCTGCTGCCGCCAGCGTGTACGCCATGCCCCGCTTGAAGATGATGTCAACGTCCATCAACCGGTAGCGGAAGATGGCGTAGCCGAAGGTCAGCGGCAGGAAGATGAGCGACAGCACTGAAAACTTCATCCAGTCGCTAGGCATCCAGGCGCCGATGGCGGGGAAGACGTACGGCAGCACGTAGAACAGCGTGAACGGCGCCACCGCCAGCGTGGTGCCGCGCGTCACCCACTTCATCTGCTGGCGCAGGATCGGCGCGGAAGCATGGCTGTAGCTGTGCCACAGCACCGCCGCCGCGCCCACAAACAAGGCCCCCAGATAGGCATATTCGGCGCGGTCAAGCTGCCACAGCAGCAGGCCTGAGGCCTCGAGCCACAGCACTGCGGCCGCGTGCGCGGCCAGCAGCAGCGCCCCCGGCGCGTACACCGACCACGCAATCGAAGGGTGGCGCCGCACGATGCCCTTGACTTCAGGGAACGTCAGGACAAAATGCAGGAACAGCGCCGGCTGCAGCAGGGTCGCGACCACGTTCGACCAGTAAACGATCCAATCGAACGTGTTCAGCTTGCCGGTGTAGTGGAAGGCATAAAGAATAAAGGAGGCGAGGCAGAAAACGTAAAAGTGGAATGACTTGGGCGCCGTCCAGCGGCGCAGCAGGACATAAAGCCCGATCCCGAGATAAATGAGCGCGATCAGCCGCAGGCCGGCGTTGATAGAACGATCAACCGGAACCAGGATGACGGGCGCGTCAAACTTGCTGGCGCCACGCACAATCGTGTAGCCGGCGCGCGACCAGGGGCCGGCGCGGAAAAGCTGGCGCGACAGTTCAGCCGCGTTGTGCACCGGTAACTCATTGATAGCAATGAGCTGATCGCCTTCGCGAATTCCGCCCTGAAAGCCCGGCCCGGTGTGCTGCACGCGTTCAGCCAGCAGGTGCCCGCTGTGCTCCACCCACCAGACGCCATCGCCCGGAACCAGGTACACGCGCTCTTTCTGCAGGTTGACCCAGGCAAAAATGGCGGCAGCCAGGGTCAAGAACGCCAGCGCGACGGCAAAGAACCGGAATTTTGCGTTTTTGTTGTTCATGCCGCGGCCGCCGGAAGGGAGCTGCGGCGCGACAGGCAATCGCCGCTCCGTAGCCGAACCCGGTTTTGCCACGTTTATGAGCAACTCAGGTGCCAGCGCCAAAGTAGAAAACAAAGACGTAACGCTCACAAAGCGAAGTGTTTAAAGAATTATAGGAGCTTCTACTACGGGCGGCTACGGATTTTGGAATTTTATTTTCTAAATTTGGTAAGTTATTGTGCCGCGCGGCTTTGAACAAGCCGGGCGCGCGAACTCCTCTCGCCATTTGACCAAATTGTGATCGCACTGGGCGCCGCAGGCCTATTGTCCAATTTCAAAGATCACGAATGTGCCCGAGATCGGCTGCGGCCGCGGGTGCGGGTTGGCGGCCGTGGACGCGCCGGCTGCCCGGTAATCGGCCGTGACGGTAAACACATGGTGAGTCTTTGGGTCGAGCGTCATGGTGCGGGTCCCGAACTGGGTCGTGATGTTGGTGACGACGCTGTACTTATCGGGCGAGTCCTGATGAATGACCGACACCAGGCCTTCACGGCAGGATGCGAACAGCATGCCGGTGCCGGGATCGAAACCGTTGCCGTCGGGATCGCCGCCGATGGGAGGAGACGCGATCACCTTGCCGGTATCGGCATTGACCACGACCATGACCTTGTCGCAGGCTGCGAAGACGCGGCGGTGAGCCGTATCCATGGCAATGGCTGAGGGGCCTTCGCAGGGCGAGAGGGGCCAGGTATTTTTCAGGGTGAGACTTTTGGCGTCAAAGACGGCCATTGAGCTTTTGTCCTCAAGGTTGACGAAGACGCTGCCTTTGCCGTCGAGCACGGCTTCTTCAGGCTTCCCGCCAAGCGCCACGGTGCCGACCACCTTGCCGCTGGCCGCGTCGATGGCGGTGGAATTCGAGCTCTTGCCATTGAACGTGAACACGCGCTTTGTGGCCGGATCGTAAATGATGGAATCGGGATTGCCGCCGGTGGTCTTAATCGTGCCGGTGGGCTTCAAGGTGTTGAGATCAAAAACCGTGACGCTGTCGTCGGCGCCGTTGCTGGTGAAGCCTTTGCCGAGATCGGTGGCCAGGGCAATGCCGTGCACGCCGTTGGTGTTGGGAATATCGCCGAGGAGCTTGCCTGATTGCTCATCGACCACCATGACGTGGTTGCCGCGCGAAAGGTAGATGCGGTGGGAATCGGGATCGACCTTCAAGTAGTCCCAGCCGCCTTCGCCGCCGACGTGCATTCTGCGGATGACGTGAAAATCGGCGGCGAATGCGCCGGTCGCGATGGTGAACACGCTGACTGCCAGCGCAAAAACGATGACGGATGTTTTGAGTGCCTGCTTCAACATTCGATCCCTCTCCTGAAGGTTTAAGAATTCCTGCACGTTACTGACTCAGCCGGCCTCGCCATGGCGGCGGCCGGAAAGATAGAACTGCATGGCCGGAGTCACGATCAGCGACAGCACCATGGAAATCAGGATGCCGCCGATCACGGCGATGGCAAGCGGTTGCAGCATTTGCGAACCGGCGCCCCAGGCCAGTGCGAGCGGCAACATGCCGGCCACGGCCGCCATTGCGGTCATCACGATGGGGCGAAGGCGGCGCCTGCCGGCCTGGAGCAATGCCTCCTCCGCGGAAAAGCCGACCGCACGGAACTTATGGTTGGCGTCAAGAATCAGGATACCGTTTTTGGCCACGATGCCCACCACCATGATCAACCCCATGAATGACGACACGTTGAAAGTCGTATTGGTGATCAGCAACGCCAGGAATACGCCGGACGTGGAAAGGATGGCGGAAGAAAGGATGGCGCTGGGCGCGACCAGTGAACGGAATTCAAACAGCAACACCAGGAAGATGAGCACAAGCGCAAGCAGCAGGACGACGACCAGGTCGTGAAACGACTTCTGCTGCTCCTGGTAGGTTCCGCCGTATTCCACGCGGATGGAGGGCGGCAGCTTGAGGTCGGCAATGGCTTTTTTTACCGCGGCCACGCCGGTGCCGAGGTCAACGCCTTCCAGCCGCGCCGTCACTTCAACTTCGCGCTGCAGGTTGTCGCGCAGGATTTCAGTCTGGCCGGGCAGCTCGTTTACGGTGGCGAGCGATCCCAGGGTTGCGGTGCCACCGGAGGCGTTCACCAGCGGCGTGTTGGCAATGGCCTCAAGCGATGCGCGGTTCGCCTCAGGGTAGCGGATGCGCAGGGTGTAAGGGCGGTCATTCACCACCACGGGAGCGGTGGCCGGCTCGCCATCCATCAGGGCTGCGGTGGTGGTGGCGAGCTCGGTGGGATCGAAGCCGGCGCGCGACGTCCTTTCAGGATCGACGTGGAATTCGATGGCCGGGCCGCTCATGGTGTTCTCAATGCCATTTTCAATATCGACGACCGGCTGCTTTCCGTTGATGTAGATGCGGCCCAGGCCGTCGGCAACGTGGTCGGCCCAGGTGGCAAGCAGGTCAGCATCGTCAGAGAACAGCTTGACCACGACGGGCTGGGGCGCGCCGGTCAGGTCTGAAATCATGTCCTGCAGCACCTGGGTGAACTCAACGTCGAGCACCGGTTCCTGGGTTTTCACTTTCGACCTGACGTCGCTGATGATGTCGTCAATGCCGCGCTTGCGTTTGGCCTTGAGCATGACGGAAATATCGCCGGTGTTGGGCTCAGTGACGGCAGCCAGGCCTAGTTGCAGGCCGGTGCGGCGCGACGTGCTTTCGACCTCAGGCACGGCGCGAATGATTTTTTCAACGTGGCTGACGACGCGATTGGTTTCTTCAAGCGAGCTGCCCGGGGGCATGACGTAATCGAGAACGAAGCCGCCTTCATCCATGGCGGGCAGCAGGTCGCTGCCCAGGTTGATGTAGGCGAAGTAGGCAATCACCACCAGCACAGCGCACCCGGCGCCGACCCACAGCGGATGCCGCAGCGCTCGGCGCATCCAGCGCGCGTAGAAATCGATGACGCGCTCAAACACTCCGCCGCGCAGCGAAGCTTCTTCTGCCGCCATCATCCTGCGCATCTGGTCAAGTTCGGGCGAATCGCCGGCTGCGACGCCGGCGTTCTGCATCAGCTCACGGCCGCGTTCCAGTTCTTCGGCTTCGTCGGCCACGGGAGCGTTATGGCGGCGGATCATGAAGGTGCCGAGGTTCGACGTCCAAACCAGCGCCAGCACCAGCGAGGTGAGCAGCGAAACGCTCATGGCGATGGCCAGCGCGCGAAAGAACGTTCCGGTGACGCCAGTGATCGAAATGAGCGGCAG
Organism: Terriglobia bacterium; assembly: GCA_021323935.1. Lineage (GTDB taxonomy): Bacteria > Acidobacteriota > Terriglobia > Terriglobales > Acidobacteriaceae > JAFAIN01. Next base: position 9,543 of record JAJPJZ010000045.1, read on the forward strand.
GAACACGACGATCGGCGTAAGGGTTGAGCCGATCAGCGGCACCGTAAGCTCCCGGAGCGCGCTGGCCGTGGCCTGCAGCGGCCCTTCGCCGCCATCGCGATGCAGCACGATGTTTTCCACGACCACGATCTTGTCGTCGATGACCAGGCCGACAGCGGCAGCGAGGCCTCCGAGAGTCATCATGTTGAAGCTGAGGCCGGCAATCTTCATCGCGATAAACGTCACGAAGATGGTGACGGGGACCACCAGCCCGGTCATCAGAGCGGTGCCGAAATCGCGCAGGAACAGCCAGATGACCAGCGCAGCCAGGACCAATCCGATGATGATGGAATCGCGCACGCTGGCGATGGATTCGCGCACGATGTCAGATTGATCGTAAAACGGCTGCAGCTCTGCGCCCGCCGGCAGCGACCGGCGCAGATCCTGGATTTCCTGGTGGACTTCGTCGGCAACCTCGACCGTGTTGCCGTCGGGCTGGCGATTGATGCTGAGCAGGACGGCGGCCTTGCCGTTGGCCGTGACCACGGTGTAGGCGGGCGCCGATGACGGAGCGACGCTCGCGATATCTGCAATCCTGACCGGCACGCCGTTGGTGGTCTTGACGACGATGCCCGCGATTTCTTCAGGACTGTGCACTTGCGCGTTCACCAAGCCAAGGAAGAGCTGATGGTTGCGCACCATGAAGCCGGGAGAATCAATCAGGTTGGTCTTGTTGACGGCGTCAAGAATTTCCTGCAGGCGCACCTTGGCGCGCAGCATCTTGGCGGGATCGGGCACTACCTGAAACTCAGGCTGCTGGCCGCCTTGCACCACCACGCTGGCAACGCCGTTCAATCGGTTCAGGCGCGGCTTGATGTCGTAAGTCGCCAGCTCCCAGAGCTCGGTTTGCGGAATGCTGTTCGAGGTGAGGCTGTAGCCCAGGATGGGGAAGCTGGAAAAATCGAGGCGGTGAGTCTGAATCTGCGCGGTTGCCGGCAGCGAGCTTTGAATGCGCGAAACCGCCGCATCCACCTGCTGCAGCGTTTCCACCATGTTCACGTTCCAGGCAAATGAAAGGTCGATTTCCGCCGAGCCGCGGCTGGTAATGGAGCGGACATCCTGCAGCCCAGGCACGCTGTTGATTGCCTGCTCAATCGGCCGCGTGATTGAGACTTCCATCTGGTTGATGGGAGTGACGCCGTTATCCACGCCGATGGTGATGCGCGGAAAATCGGTGGTGGGGAACACGGCGATAGGCAGGCTCAGCGCCAGGTAGATGCCGACGGCGGTGAGCACCAGGATGAGAAAAATGATGGACTTGGAATACCGCGAAAACCAATAGTGGTTGGGGTCTTCCTCCTGGCCTCGCGGGCGCTCCGGGGTATCTGCAGTTAAAGCCGAGCTGGGCGTGTGGTCGCGCAATGAAAACCTGGTCGTAAAGTGTGGGCCGGCAGCCTGGCTGAGCTGCTACTCCTCGTCTTCCATTTTCGGGGCCTGGACCTGGATCTTGGTCTTGGCCAGAACAGGCTTATCGAGCTTATCGAGCTCGAAGGCGCCGACGGTTACGACTCGCTCGCCGGGCTGCAGGCCTTCGAGCACCTGCACGTGGTCGGCGTCGTGAATGCCGATTTTTACGTCCTGCCGGCTGGGGTGGTTATCGGCATCGAGCACCATCACGGATGTGGCGCCCGAGCCGCTGGTCAGCACCGAAGCTGCCGGTATGACGAGGGCATTCTTCACCGTCTGCACAACAATCGTGGCGTGAACGCTCGCTCCCGGCTTCAGGCTGCCTTTGGGATTGGGCGCCTGCACCCAGACTTCAACCGTGGTGTTCGCGGGATCGAGGGCAGAGCCGACCATCACGACCTTTCCCGGTGTCTCCTGGCCGCTATCGTCGGTGAGCGTGGCGGCGTCTCCTTTTTTTACCAGCTTTGCATCGTCTTCCGACACATGGGCGCGGGCGACGACCTGCGAAGTATCCATCACGGTGATGATGGGTGAGCCCGCCGGCGCCATTTCACCCGGGTACACCGGGCGATCGGTCACGACGCCGGAGATCGGGCTGGTGATGCGGGTGTAGCTCAGTTGCGCCACCGCGCTCTGATTTTTGCCCCTGGCCGCCTGAAGCTGGCCTTGCGCGGCTTTCACGTCTAACTGCTTCTGCGCCGCCTGATATTGGTTTTGCGCCTGAGTGAGCGCCACTTGCGCGTCATCAACGTCTTTTCCCGAGGCCGCGCCCTGCTGGAACAGCGACTTGCGGCTTTCGTAAACGCTTTGAGCGTTGTCGAGCTGCTCTTTCGCCAGGCGAAGGTCCTGCTGCGCTTTTTGCACCTGGGCTTCGTACGCGGCCTGGGCCTGCTCATAGCCGCCGCGGTTTTCGGTTACGGCGCCCTGCAGGTCCTGGTCTTCAAGTTCGGCCAGCAACTGCCCCGCGTGAACTTTGCTGCCGCGATCAACGTAGAATTTTTTTATCGGGGCATTAATTTTCGGGATGATGGCGGCTTCGTCGCGCGGATACAGCACCGCCTCGGCCGTGACTTTGCGTTCGATTGTCGTCTGCTCGGCGGCATCCACCTGCACACTGACGGTCGGAGCTTCCGGCTCGCTGGCCTTCGTAGAATTGCAGCCGCCCGCAGCCATGGCAGCGGCTGCGAGCGAGAGCGCGATGCCGAGGCGTGACGCAAGCGCGCGCAGCGGCGCGTGTGACCCATAACTGCGTGATCCGAATTCGTCCTGCTTCATGGTTAGTAATTCCCGGTCAGCGTGTTCAGCGTGGCCATGGCGACGCGATAACGCGCCTGGGCATCGTAGAACGCATTCCGCGCCTGCACTTCGGTGTTCTGCGCGTCCACCACCTCAAACGCGGTTGAGGTTCCGGCGTGATAACGAAGGTTGACCAGCCGGAGGCTCTCGGCTGCTAGATCGGCCGTGTGGCCCAGCCTTTCAGTGGCAGCGCGCGCTACCTCAGCTTCATTGTAGGCAGAATACAACGTGCTGAGCGCCTGGCGCTGCGCCTGGGTCAGCTCTAAGCCTGCCTGTTCACGCCGCACCTCGCTCTCATGCACCTTGGCGCGCAGCGACCCCCAATTCCACACCGGCACGGAGAGATTGGCGGTCACAAAATAGCCCAGGTTGGGCAGCGGACCCTTCTCAGGGAAAGCCTTGTTTACGCTACGCAACGCATACGAGTTGGCTTCAATGCCGTAAACCGCATCCACCACGAGCGAAGGCAGGAATGCAGTCTTGGACGACGTAACATCCAGGTCAGCCTGGCGCAGCGCCTCAGAAGCCAGGCGAATATCAGGATTGCGCTGCGCTGCCTGCGCCTTTACTTCTGCGAACGGCGGCAGCGGCGCGGCCGCATCCAGATCGTCGGTGACGGTAAAGTTCTCATTCAAGGTTGGCGAGAGCAGCACGGCCAGGTTCAGGCGCGCCGTCTCGACCGCCAGGTTGGCTTCTTCAAACGCCTGGAGCTGCTGCTGATATTGAATGTCAGCTTTTACCACGTCGCTGTGGGCAATCTGGCGCAGGCGCTCAGCCGCCGATGTCATGTCGAGGAAATGCCTGGCTTCTTCCGCGCTCTCCTGCGCTCCGGCATACTTACGCTGCGCGATCACCAGCGCATAGTAATTTTTTGTAACGGTGACGACCAGGCCGCGTTGCGCAATCTCGGCCTTGGCTGCGGCCTGGGCTTCGGCAGCGGCGGCCCGCCGAGCGCTGGTGGCGAGCAACGTGTTGGCTGAGAGTTCCTGGTGCACCACGCCCCAGGAGCGGTAAACGTGTACGCCATCGTTGGTGACGAAGCGGCCATTCGGAGTGACGCCGTTCCCCTGCGTTCCGAGGTACTGCGTGGTGTAGCTGACGTTGGGCAGCAGGCCGGCGCGAGCGACGGTTCGCTCGTCGCGCGCCACCCTGGCGTCGGCCGCAGCGGAAGCGGTTTGCGCGTCGAGGCGGCGGGCGCGGTCGAGTGCGTCGTGAAGCGTGATCGTGACCGGCGGCGCCGAAGGACCCGCAGCCGTGGCCAGCTGCAATGGCGCAAGGGCCTGCGCCGGCGGTTCGCCGGCCTGGACGGCGGCCACCGTCTGCGCCGATACGCCGCACGAGAGTGAGAGCAGCAGCAACGTGGCTGACCAGGAGAGACTTGCCGTAGGCTGTGGTTCGCGGGTGTTGCGCGCAAAAGCCAGTTTCAAAAGCACGGTCCAGATCCTTTCAA
>JAJPJZ010000363.1 GCA_021323935.1 Terriglobia bacterium
ATCCGCGCCGCGACGGCAGGCGACGTTCGGCTGATTTTAGGGTTCATTCGCGGCCTCGCCGAATACGAGAGAGCGCCTGAAAAAGCCGTCGCCACCGAAGCCGACCTGCTGCGCGACGGCTTCAGCGGCACGCCCAAGTTTCGCGTCGTGATTGCCGAGTGGGAGGGCCAGCGTGCGGGTTTTGCGTTTTTCTTTTTCAACTACTCCACCTGGAATGGCCGCCCGGGGCTGTACCTGGAAGACCTGTTCGTTTATCCCGAGTTCCGCGGCCGCGGCATCGGCAAAGCGTTGCTTGTGCACCTGGCGGGCATTGCCGTGGAAGAAAATTGCGCGCGATTCGATTGGCAGGTGCTCGATTGGAACACGCCTGCCATTGAGTTTTACAAGTCGCTGGGCGCAAGCGTCATGCAGGAGTGGCTCACGATGAGGGTGGAAGGCGCCGCGCTGAAGAAGCTGGCCGCGGAGGCGATCACAACCACGCATTAACGCGCCTGTGGAAGCCTCGGCTGCGCTACGTTCGTATCTCTTGATTGCGAATTTATGGCTGCTGTGAAGATCATCGGCGCCGGCCTTGCCGGCTGTGAAGCGGCGTGGCAGTGCGCCCGCCGTGGCGTCGCGGTGGATTTGTTCGAGATGCGGCCGGTGCGTTCCACCCAGGCGCACCAGACCGCCGATTTCGCCGAACTGGTTTGCTCGAATTCATTGAAATCCGAGAGCGAGTTCACCGCGCCCTGGCTGCTGAAGCAGGAAATGCGGCGCGGCGGCTCGCTGCTGATTGAAATTGCCCGCCAGGCAGCGGTTCCGGCGGGGCACGCTTTGGCGGTCGATCGGGCGGAATTCGCGCGCAGGGTGACGGAGGCAATTTCGCAGGAGCCGCTCATTCGCGTTCATCGCGAGGAAGTCGGCGCCATCGAGCAGCAGGCCGGCATCACCATCATCGCTACCGGGCCGCTGACCTCGGATGCGATGTCGCGCGAAATCGCGCGGCTCACCGGCAGCGATCACCTGTTTTTTTACGACTCAATCAGCCCGATCGTAGAAGCCGATTCCATCGATCGAGAAAAAGTTTACTTTGCGGCGCGTTATGACAAGGGCACGGCCGATTACATCAATTGCCCCATGACGCGCGAAGAGTATGACCGGTTCTATGACGCCCTGATGGCGGCGCAGGGCGTTGAAGGACACGATTGGGAAAAGCTGAATTACTTTGAAGGCTGCCTGCCCATCGAGGAGATTGCGCGCCGCGGGCGCGACACGTTGCGCTTCGGCCCGATGAAGCCGGTAGGACTGGCCGATCCTCGAACCGGCAAGCTTCCGCACGCCGTGGTGCAGTTGCGCCGTGAGAACCTGCGCGCCGACAGCTACAACCTGGTGGGCTTCCAGAATCATTTGCGCTTTGGCGAGCAGGCGCGGGTCCTGCGCCTGATTCCCGGGCTGGAGAAGGCGCGGTTCCTTCGTTACGGACAAATCCACCGCAACACCTACATCAACGCGCCCACCGTGCTGGCTGAAACGCTGCAGATGCGCAGCTTTCCCAACATCTTTTTTGCCGGGCAAATTTGCGGAGTGGAAGGCTATACGGAATCCATTGCCGCGGGCCTGATCGCCGGGCTGGGCGTGGCGCAGCTTGTGAGCGGCCGGCAGCCGGTTGCGCCGCCGCGCGAATCAGCTTTTGGCTCGCTGATCCATTACGTCACGCACGCCAGCGGCCGCGACTTTCAGCCGGCAAACATTACGTTCGACCTGCTACCGCAACTTGACGACGCTACGCGCCGCCGCATCCGCGACAAAGCTGCGCGCCACCGGCTAGTGTGTGAGCGGGCCCTGGCCGCGTTCGACGCATGGTATGAACGGGCAAACCAAGCAGATTGCGAACCGGCGGCCGCAGGGCGCGTCAATTCCGCAATCTGATTGGCATTGCCCGGTTAACCCCGAACCAGCGTCAGCTTCCCGGGCTGTACGGCACCGGCGCCGACATTTTGTTGGTCAGTGAAGGCTTGCCCACAGCCTGCACGAAAACCGAGTAGCTGCCGGCAGCCAGCTTCACGCTTGAGAGATCGAAGCTGTGCGAACCGGCCGGTACGTCGCCGAGGCTGGTGAGGTTCTGGCCATCGGTTGAGGTGAACACCGTGTAGTGGTCGAGCGTGCTTTCATCGCCGGTGATGCTCCAGTTCACGGTGTGGCCGCTCACCGAAGCGGTTAGGGCAACGCAGTTATCAATGCCGCTTTCGATCTCGGTGCCTTCCTCGTAGTCGTTCCAAGTCACGATCTGCACGCCCGCATTGGCGGCAGAATTAAATTTGTTCACTTCGTTGAAGGTGTTGAGCCAGGTGTGGCCGCAATCCTGGTTGAGCTTGCGCCCCAGGCCCCACGAAGCCATGGAGTCGTTGAAGCCTTTGTAAGTGGCGCCCATGGCGAAGTCTGAACCCGCGCTGCGCGCGGTGGAGTAAAACGTGTCGAGATAGCTGCTTGCCCAGTCTTCGGGATTGCTGCCGTCGATCACCACCCAGGAAAATGCGCCTTTGCCGGCTGCGTGGTTAAACGCCTGGTCAGCCGAGCCGTTAAACAGGAAGACGGGATTGCCCGGAACGCTGGCCTGGATGCGCGGCCAATCGAGTGGGCCAAAGCGGTCAGCATCGAAGAACAGCACCACCGGGCGACCGCCCAGGCGAATGTAGGCGCTGGATTGCTCGGCCGCGTTGTAGGCGTAAGTCAGGTCAGAGATGGCTTGCTGGTTCATGTCGCACGCTGATTGGTGGCAGTTGGTCAGGGCTCCGCCGTCGTACATCACGGCGAATGAAAAGTTGCCGCCCTGGCTTTCCGCCTCGGTCTTCAGACCGAGCAGCGTGTTGTTCACGACCGTATCGGCCGTGGGGCCGTACCAATCGAGAATAAAGCCGGCGATGCCGCGGCTGAGCGCGTCAGCCACCTGGCGGTGAATTTGCGCCGGATCGCTCGAGGTGTAACCCACGTCAACGTGGCTGGGCTGGCCAAACCATCCCACCAGGTGGGCGTAAATGGGCGTGTGGCTGCCGGAGAGCAGTGAACCGGTCGCGACCTTGCTGATGTTGGCGCCGCCGATATTGCCGTTGGTTTGCGAGGCAAAACTCGCAGCCGCGCTGCTGTTGGAAGCCGTCTCGGATGCCAGGCTGACGCTCTGGCCCGCCGGAGGGCTGGCCTGGGTGCTGGCGCTGGGCAGGCTGGACGCGCCCACGCTGCCGATCAATGACTTGCCGCCGGTGCCTCCGCAGGCCGCAAGGCCGAACGTCAGGGCTAAAGCGAAGGAAACAAGGGCAACGCGGGTATGCTTGGGGGAAAGCGAAACTACCATGCCCCCACAATGCAAGGCGGAGCGCCTGGGCGATATTCGGCGAAAGGCCCAGTTACCCTAAGTTTTCGTCGTAGCACAAAGTGCTGGTGGGTTACGTAGAAAGACGGATTTGGCTGGCGTTACGGGCGGCGGTCGCGGGCGCGAGTCTTGATCCAGACAGGCGTTCCCACAAAGCCGAATGCGCGGCGTATCTGGTTTTCAATAAAGCGTTCGTAGGAAAAGTGCAGGCGGACGTCGCGGTCGGTAAACAGCACAAAAGTGGGCGGCGACGTGGCCGCCTGGGTCATGTAATAAATGCGCACGCGCTTTGCCGAGGGCACGGAGGCGCGGTCGAAATCGATGCCGGCCAAAAAGCGATTCATCTCACCGGTTGAAATGCGCTTGCGGCGCTCGGCAGAGACTTCGGCGATGACGGGCAGCAACCGCTCGGTGCCCTGGCCTGAAGCCGCGGAAACAAACGAGACCGGCGAATAGGCGAGGAACTTGAGCTGCTCGCGCACCAGCCGCTCGTATTGATTGCGATCGCGTGGCAGCTTGCCGGTGGCGCGGCCGCGACCGGCGCCATCACCAGGTGCGGCATTCGTCCCGGCAATCAGGTCCCATTTATTGACGACGATCACGCTGGAACGGCCGCTCTCGTGGGCATAGCCAGCGATGGTGGCATCGAGCGCAGTGACGCCTTCGGTAGCATCGAGCACCAGCAGCGCAACATCGGCGGCCTCAAGGTGCTTGCGAGCCATCACCACGGAGAGCTTTTCCGCCATCAGGTGAGTTTTTCCCTTGCGGCGAATGCCCGCGGTATCAACGAAACGCAGAATGCGATTGTCGCGCTCCACCACTTCATCTACGGCGTCGCGAGTCGTGCCCGGGACGGGCGAAACGATGGCGCGCGAAGTTCCGGTCAGCCGGTTCAGCAGCGTTGACTTGCCGACGTTCGGCCGGCCGATGATGGCAATTTTGACCTCTGGTTCTGCCCACGGTCGCTCGTCGCTGTGGGGCAGGTCAGTTTCGGCGGCACGCGTCTGCGGTTCAGGAATGACGGCGAGCGCGGCCTCTAGCAGTTCCGCCACCCCGGTGCCGTGCTCCGCTGAAACCGGCAGGACTTCGCGAATGCCGAGGCGGCGAAAATCTTCAATATGCGGCTCAAGCGCGG
>JAJPJZ010000103.1 GCA_021323935.1 Terriglobia bacterium
CGGGTGTTTGCCGAGGAGTGGGGCAAGCCGGTGATCCGGTCGCAGCAGTGGGTAAAGGAGCTGGTTGAAGCCGCGGGCGGAGAATTTCTCGGCGAGCCCGGCGCCACGGTGGAGGCGGCGACAGTGGCCGGGCAGGCGCCCGAAGTGTTGATTGCGGCGTGGTGCGGCGCCGGTGACCGAGTGCCGCTGGCAAAGATTCTGCGGGAGCGCGGCTGGGAACAGACTCCGGCGGCGCGAAGCCGGCGAGTGTATTGCATTCGCGATGAGTTCCTCAACACGCCGGCGCCCACGCTGGTGGAAGGGCTGCACGCGCTTGCGGCAGCGATTCATCCGGAAAAATTCCCGCCAGTCGAAGGACTCAAGCAGCTTGCGCATTCGGAGTGAGCGCGGCGGGGCGTATGGTTTAATCAACTGCGTGGCGGCGCCTGAATATTCTGCAATCATTGCCGAGCTGAGCAGCACAGCGGCGCGGGCGCATTCGGCGGGCGAGCTGATGAGCGCAATCGTACAGCGGCTGGCCACGCTGCCGGCATTCAACTGGGCGGGCTTTTACATGATCGAACGCGGGCGTGCGGGCGAGCCGGAGCAGATGCTGGTGCTGGAGCCCTTTGTGGGCGCGCCCACACCTCACCAGCGCATTCCGCTGAACCAGGGCATTTGCGGGGCGGCAGCTTCGAGCGGCGAAACCGTCGTGGTGGACGACGTTCACGCCGATCCGCGATACCTGGCCTGCTCGATTGAGACGCGCTCAGAAATCGTGGCTCCCGTGCGAGTGCGCGGCCAAGTGGCCGGCGAACTCGATATCGACAGCCACGCGGCGGCGGCGTTCGGGCGCGGCGAGCGCGAGCTGGTTGAATCGTGCGCCCGGATGGTGGGCGAATTCCTCGAGCAGCGCGCATGAGCGCCACAGGTCCAGAAAAAAAAGAAGTTCGTGAAGTGGTGGCGGCTCTCATTCGGCGCGACCGCAAGCTGCTGATCTGCCAGCGCACGCGCCATCAGCCGATGCCGCTGAAGTGGGAATTTCCCGGCGGCAAGCGGGAGCCGGGCGAAGAGCGGGTTGCGGCGCTGGTGCGGGAACTGGACGAGGAGCTCGGAATCCAGGCGACGGTGGGACGCGAGGTGGCCTGCATCCGCCATGAATACCGCAGCGGAAGCGCGGTGGAGCTGCACTTTTACCTGGTGGAGCGCTATGCGGGCGAGCTGGAGAACCGCATTTTTCGCGATGTTCGATGGGTGGGGACCAAAGAACTGGTGAATTTTGATTTCCTGGAAGCCGACCTGTCGCTGGTGCGTGATCTGGCGGCAGGGAAGCTGCTGTAGCGAGGTTGCGGAAAATTCCTCCACTGAAACCTCACTCAGCAGCGACCTGCAGCCGGCATTTGACGTTCACCTTTTGTTCGCCTACACTGCTGGGCGTGGACAAGCAGCGTGAAACCGGCGCTCTTCTGATTGCGGCTTGCTTGATCGCGGTCATACGGCTGCGCGGTGAGCCCATCCAGCCCTCGCCCAAGCTGAAGGCGGTGGTTGCTGATTCGGTCGAGCTGGCGCGCCTGGTGCTGCGCCATCTGGAACTTGAAGGGAGCCGCTGATGTGCGGACGCTATCGACTTTCGCGCCGGGCTGAAGTGTTGCGCGACCGCTTCGGCATCGACACTGAAGTTGATTGGGCGCCGCGCTGGAACATCGCGCCCACCGATGCCGTCGCGATCGTGCGGCAGCGCGCAGAAGAGCCGCGCCGCGAATTCGTGAAGATGCGCTGGGGCCTGATTCCGGCGTGGTCGAAGAACCCCCCGAGCGGCGCGCCGCTCATCAACGCGCGCGCTGAAACTGCCGCCGCGCTGCCGGCGTTCCGTGATGCGTTCAGGTCGCGGCGGTGCCTGATTGCGGCAGACGGGTTCTACGAGTGGCAGAAGCGCGATGGGCGTCGACAGCCGTTCGCCTTCACGATGGCTGACGACGAGGTATTCGGGTTCGCTGGTTTGTGGGACCGCTGGCGCACGCCCGGGGGCGCATTCCTTCAGAGTTGCGCGATCCTGACAACCACGCCCAACCAGCTCGTGGCCGACGTTCATGACCGCATGCCGGTCATCCTGCAGCCCGACAGCTACGACCTGTGGCTCGATCCGGGGTTCAGCAATGTGGCCGCGTTGCGCGAGATGCTGCAGCCGTTTCCCGCCGGGGCGATGCGGAAGCATGCCGTCAGCGAGCGGGTGAACTCGGTGAAGAACGACGACGCTGGCGTGTGTGAACCGCCGGCGGCAGCGCAGGCCGCGCAAACGGGCCTGTTCGCCTGACCGGACGTTTCTAAGCGCGTGCGCGACGCCGGATGCGCGCCTGCTTCAAGCAACAAGCATTCTGTTGGCGCTGCGATCCCGGCAGGGTTCCAGCATCGGATGCATTTCACCCTTGTGGCTGCACCGCCTGAAGCAGAAAATGACAAGGCATTGCATAGGCGGAGGACGGTATGAGACGTGAACGCGCTTTAAAGGTCGTGTTAATCGTGGTGGCCTTGTTTTATTGCTTTTGGGGCTATCTGCTCGCTGACGACCTGTGGCACGCCAGGTGGCTGGGGCACAGCGACGTGGTGCCGATGTTCCTGAGCCTTAACACGGCGCTTGGGGTGTGCCTGCTGTTTGCCATTCGTCAGCCGGCCAGGCATCGGTTGATGATCGCGTATGCGGCGTGGTCAAGCCTTGCCCATGGGTTCACGATGACAATCATGTCGGCGCAGGCGGTGGCGCACGGGACGCACCGCAAGGACAGCCCTCAGGACATTGTGATCTTCGCGGTGATTGGCTTCACGCTGCTGGCGCTGCTGCCGGCAAGACAATCATCGCCGGCAATTCAGGCGAGCTGAGGGCCTGCGTGCCGTTCGTGCTGACCCAGGCCGGGCGGCAAGACTGGCCACACCCACACATCCGCTCACGCGACCCGCACGCTAGTTCGCTGCATTTTCGAAGCTGCGGACAAACTCTACCAGGGTGCGCACGGCGACGCCGGAGGGGCCGGCTGCGATCCACGCCTTGTTGTCATCCATCCAGGCAGTGCCGGCGATATCCAGATGGATCCAGGGGGTCTGCTCGGCGAATTCCTTGAGGAACATGGCGGCGGTGACGGCGCCGGCGCCGCGGCCGCCGGTGTTCTTGATGTCGGCGATGCCGCTGCGAATCTGCTCAAAATATTCTTCGTCGAGAGGCAGGCGCCACATTTTTTCGCCTGAGACTTTGAGGGCGCCGGCGAAGCGCTGGAACATTTCTTCGTTGTTGGCGAAGACGCCGGCGTTGACGCCGCCGAGAGCGACCACGCATGCGCCGGTGAGGGTGGCGGCGTCAATGAGGTGCGTGGCGCCGAGCTGGCGCGCGTAATGCAAACCATCGGCCAGCACCAGGCGGCCTTCGGCATCGGTGTTGATGATTTCGATGGACTTGCCTGACATGGCAATCTGCACGTCGCCGGGCTTCTGCGCCTTGCCGGAAGGCATGTTTTCCGTGGCGCAGACCATGGCGATGACGCGCACCTTGATTCCGAGCTGAGCGATCGCGCGCATGGCGCCCAGCATGGCAGCGCCGCCGGCCATGTCATATTTCATCTTCTCCATGCCATCGCTGGGCTTGATGGAGATGCCGCCGGTATCGAACGTAATGCCTTTGCCGACCAGCCCGATGGTGGGCGAGGCCGGGGCGCCGGCAGGCTCGTAGCGAATCACGATCAGCGCCGGAGGCTCGTCCGAACCCTGGGCAACGCTCCAGAAGGCGCCCATTTTCAGCTCGCGAATCTTGTCGCCGCCGAGCACTTCGGCGGTGAGCTTGGCGCCGTTCGCGCGCGCAGAAACTTCCTTCACCATCTCGGTGGCGCGGCGGGCCAGGATGGTGGGCGTCATGCGATTGCCGGGCTCGTTGACCAGCTCGCGGGTAAAGTTTTGCGATTCGCCCACGATGCGGCCTTCTTCGAGCGCGCGCTCGAGTGATTTGCGATCGGAGGAGGCGGCGGCCACGACGGTAATTTCGCCCATGCGTTGGTCTTTGCGGTCGCTGCGATAGAAATCGGGATCGAAATCGGCGACGAACGCGCCTTCCACGATGGCCTTGACCGCTTCAGCCGGGCCGCGGCGCTCGGCCACCAGCGTGCTGTGCGCAGCCTGATCGGCGCTTCCGCCCCAGTTGGCGGGAGCCAGGAAGGCGAGCGCCTTGATGGATTTGGGTTTGAGGAAGCGCACGGCGGTGCCGGCGACTTTGCGCAGCTCGTAGGCGGAGAAGTTCTTGGCGCGGCCGCCGCCGACCAGGAGCAGGCGGCGGGCCTTCAGGCCGGCAGGGCGGTGCACCATGACGGTCTCAAAAATCTTGCCCGTGACTTCGCGCGAGGAGAGCAGGTCGGCAGCCGCGCTGCGAATGGCGGCGTCATCGGTGAGCAGGGCCGGCCTGGGTTCTTTCGCGGTGCCTTCATCGACGACGGCAACGGCGAGGCATTCGGTTTCAAGTTGCGCAACCGGATCAAATGAGAGCTTGGCGTTCATACGACTCCAGCGAAGATAGGAAACTCTCCATCATAAATAATTTTTTGCGGGCAGCGGCGGGCGGAGGTTGCTAGGTGGCTTCGCCCACCAGGCTCTGGACGAGCGAGATGACGGCCGAGATTTCGTAAGGCTTGGCGAGATAGGCGGTAAAGCCGCGCGCCAGGGCCTGTTCGGCGTCACCCGCCATGGCGGAGGCGGTGAGGGCTACGACCGGCAGGCGGCGCGACTGTTCCGATTGGCGGATGGCGCGCACAGTCTCAAAGCCATCGAGCTCGGGCATGTGAATATCGAGCAGGACAAGGTCGAGGCGGCGGCGCGTGATGATGGCGAGCGCCTCGCGGCCATCGGGCGCTTCGAGGACTTCGTAGCCCTGGCGCTGCAGAATGACCGAAATGAGCTCGCGGTTGGCTTCATTGTCGTCGGCTACGAGGATGGTTTTTTTCATGGGGCCCGAACTTGCTTAGGGCTGAGCGGAGCGCGGCTCCGGCTCTCGCTTGATGGTTTCGGCCGCGCCAGAGTCAGAGGCGCCATGGCCAAGCGGCATCAGGAACGTGAAGCAACTGCCCTGGTTGAGGCGGCTGCGCACTGAGAGTTGGCCACCGTGCTGCTCGACCAGGCGGCGCGTGATGGCAAGGCCCAGGCCGGTGCCGGCAGCGGCAGCATCGCTCGCGCCCACCTGGCTGAATTCTTCGAAGATCCGCTCCTGGTCTTCAGGCGAGATGCCGACGCCGGTGTCTTCGACTTCGATGCAGGCCGACTCGCCGCGCCGGCTGCCGTGCACGCTGACCTCGCCGCCGGCGGGCGTGAACTTGAGCGCGTTGCTGATGAGGTTATACAGCACCTGCTTGAAGCGCACGCGATCGGCATACACCAGCAGGCCGCTTTCAATTTCAATCTTCAGGCGGATGCGCTTGGCCTGGATGAGCGGCGAGAGCGTGGACGTGACTTCAGGAACCGCGGCCTCGGCGGAAAACACTTCGCGGTTAAGGTCGAGGCGGCCGGCTTCAATCTTGGAGAGATCGAGCACGTCGTTGACGAGCTGCAGCAGGTGGCGGCCACCATCGCGGATGTGCTCGGTCCAGCGGCGCTGGCGGGCGCCGAGCGAAGGCTCTTCGCTGAGCAGGGTCGCAAAGCCCAGCACGGCATTCAGCGGCGTGCGCAACTCGTGGCTCACGGTGGCGAGGAAGCGGGTCTTCAACTGGCTGGCGTGCTCGATGGCGCGATTGCGAATTTCAAGCTCGCGGTTCTGGCCTTCGATTTGCTGCAGGTAAAGTTGCTCGCTTTCGCGCAGGCGCCTGTAGAGGTAGGCAATCAGCGCGCCGGCGCCGAGCGCGAGCACCACAATGACGGCGGCCAGGATGGCGAGGCGCTTTTCATAGACCCAGACCGCCGGGCCCACGGCCGCGACCGGCGCCTGGATCAGAACGCCCCAGTTGAGCGAGGCGATGGGCGAGTAGGCGGCAATGGATTGCTCGCCGCCCATCCGCATGACTCGCCCGGTGCCGGGGCGGTCTTTCTGCAGCGCGGCCAGCGCATCGCGATCAACGTTGAGCAGCGTTACGGGGGAACTATCAGGCTTGCCGAACACCTGGCCCTGCTGGTCAACGAAGGCGAGGTGGCGATAACTTTGCGGCCCTACCAGCGAGTAGACGGGGCTGGTGACCTGATCGAGAGTTTCGGCGGAGATCAGGATGCCGGTGGGGTTTCCGCCGGAGAACAGCGGCACGGCGACGGCAATGACCAGCGGATTGCCGGGGCGCGGGCTGCGAAAAACCGGCGAGATATACGGCTTCCAGGTGCTGGTGACCGGGCCGAACCACGGGCGCGAGGTCAGGCGCTGACCGATGGCGCCGGGCAGTGGCGCAGGGCTGGCGGCGCGCAACGTGCCATCGGGATCGCAGACGCCGAAGCCGAGCAGCTCGGGGTGCAGACGATAGACTTCGGCGAGCGTGGCGGTGAGGTGCGCGTAGTTTTTCGCCTGCCAGTCGCGCTGCACGTCAGGACGCATGGCCAGCGATTCGACAAAGGCTTTCTGCTCGTTGAGGTGCTGTTCGATGATGAGGCCCATGACGCGGCCCTGCTGCGAGCTGGCAGCGACGGCCTGCGCCGTGACCTGGCGCAGGAACAGCTTGTGCGCGGCGGTGACGAACAGCGTAATCGGCAAAACCGCCAGGACGATGAGCGCAAGGTAGAGCCGAAACGGGTTCTTTCGCAGCCAGTCTCCGGCTTGTTTAACGGCGATCATTGCGACGATTGGCGGGGCCCGCGCCGGATGGCGCCGTGAGGGGCCGTCACGTCAAGTGGGTAGATTACCACCGAAGGGCAGGCGATGCCGCGGCAGGAGCCGAGTAGTGAACGTCAGCATTTGCGAGAGCGGGCAATGGCTTCGCGGGCTTCGCGTTCGGCGGTCTTGCGTCGTTCGGTTTCGCGCTTGTCCCAAAGCTGCTTGCCGCGGCCGAGAGCAAGCTCGACTTTGACTTTGCCTTTGCGGAAATACATGCGGGTGGGCACCAGCGCCATTCCACGCTGCTGGGTCTTGCCGATGAGCTTGCGAATTTCATCGGCCTTGGCCAGCAGCTTACGGGTGCGGGTGGGCTCGTGGTGCGAGTAGCCGGCGTTTTCGTAGGAGCCGATGTGCAGGTTCAGCAGCCACAACTCACCGTTGCGCACCAGGCCGTACGCGTCTTTAAGATTGGCGCGGCCGGCGCGAATGGATTTGACCTCGCTTCCCATCAGCACGATGCCGCACTCGATGCGCTCGAGCAGCTCGTAATGGTGGCCGGCGGCGCGGTTCTGGGCAGCGTCGCGCTCGCCCATGGCAACCGGATCTCGCTTGGCGTGCCTGGGCGGGGCGGGCTTGGTCACGGTGGAGTGGCGGGCCATTGGAGTTGAAGCTAGCACAATCGTGGGGACGGGCGGCAGAACGGGGCAGGGGCTGCGGCAGTCTCTAATTAGTTAGCTGAGGGGCCGGTTTGGGGTCGCGGAGCAATCGCGAAGCGGAGTATATAATCGTCAACTTGCGCGACTTCTCAGCCATTTTCCCTGTCACGGCCACGGCAAAGGGGGCTGTCAGCGGAGTTCGGCATGGCAAAGGAATGAGCAAAAAGGCAGTTCTTCAATTCCTGGGTTTGCTGCTGGCGGTTTCCCTGGTTTCGGCGCCGCCGCTCCACGCGGCCGATAACGCCAAGGCGCTCTACAACAAAGGCCGTGACGCGGAAGCCCGCGACGATTACGAGCACGCCTACGAATTCTACAAACAGGCCTACGACAAGAATCCCAAGGACCTGCGCTACAAGGCGTCATACGAGCGCCTGCGCTTCCTGGCGGCGGCCTCGCGCGTACACAAAGGCCAGTTGCTGCGCGATTCAGGCAAGCTGCAGGAGGCGTTGACCGAGTTCCAGGCTGCGGCGCAAATCGATCCTTCAAGCTTCATTCCGCAGCAGGAAATTGCGCGCACGCAAAAGATGATCCAGGAAGCCACGGCGCCGCCTTCCGAGGTGCCCAAGCCGCCCGAAGACATGCTGAACCGGATGATCGAGCACGCCGCGGCGCCGGCTGAACTCACGCCCATTGCGGCGGTGCCGATCACCATTCGCGCCACCGAGGACCCCAAGCGCATTTACAGCACGATTGGCCAACTGGCCGGAATCAACGTGCTGTTCGATCCCGAGTACAGCGGCCGGCCGGTGGCCATTGACCTGAACGGCGTCAATCTGCAGGAGGCGCTGAACATTGTGGCGCTACTCTCGAAGACCTTCTGGCGGGTAGTGACTCCGAACACGATTTACGTTGCCGCCGACACGCAAACCAAGCGCCGCGAGCTGGAACAGAACGTCCTCAAGACGTTTTTTTTCTCCAACCTGAACCAGGCAACCGAGCTGCAGGAAGTGGTGAACACCATGCGATCGGTGCTTGACCTGACGCATGTGACAGCCATCGCTTCGCAAAACGCCGTGGTGATTCGCGGCACGCCTGACC
>JAJPJZ010000304.1 GCA_021323935.1 Terriglobia bacterium
AGGCCGCCGGCGCAAGCAACGTGGCGGCAACGCTGGGATACGTGGGCACGCAGGGCGCCAGCTACCCCATCAATACGGTGTTCCTGTGGACCAGCGGCCCGCACGAAGCGGTGATCAACGTGGCGCTGCGGCCGGAGGCCCACATTGACCTTGCTGCGCTTGAAGAGCAGCTCCGCCATAAGCTGCCGGGCGAGTTTCCCGGCTCAAGCTTTTCGTTTGAGCCGGGCGATCTGGTGAGCCAGATCATGAACTTTGGCGCTCCCGCGCCGGTGGAAGTCGCGGTTTTTGGGCCTGATCTGGCGGCGACGCGCGCGTTTACGGAGCGGCTGTTTCACGAACTGAGCGGCATTGCCGAGTTGCGCGATTTGAAATATGAGCAGCCGCTCGATTACCCCAGCGTTGACGTAAAAATCAACCGCGAAATGGCAGGCCAGTTGGGGCTTACGCCGGGGCAGGTAGCGCGGTCGCTCTCGCAGGCCACGGCCTCGAGCCGATTCACCGCGCCCAACTACTGGGCCGATCCCAAAAGCGGCATCGCGTACCAGGTGCAGGTGCAGTATCCGCAAGCGCGCATGACTTCAAGCGAAGACGTGCAGAACATCCCGGTGATGCAGGGCAATGCTCAGCACCCGTTGCTGGGCGATGTGGCCAACGTGAACTACGGCACCGTGATGGGCGAATACGACCGCCGCAACGGCTCGCGCATGCTTTCGCTTTCAGCCAACATTGAAGGCCACGATCTGGGGCGAGTCTCGAAGAGGATCGATGAGGCGGTCGCCAGGCTGGGAGCGCCGCCACGCGGCACCACCGTGCAGGTGCGCGGGCAGATCGCGCCGATGCGCGAGACGTTGCAGAACCTGGCAATCGGGCTGCTGCTGGCAATCCTGGTCATCTTCTTGCTGCTCTCGGCCAACTACCAGTCGCTGTGGCTGGGAGTGATGGTGCTGGCAACGGCTCCGGCCACGGTATGCGGCGTCATCGTCATGCTGTTTGTAACGCGCACCACGCTGAATATCGAGTCGTATATGGGAGCCATCATGGCGATTGGCGTGGGCACAGCCAACGCGATTCTGCTGGTGACGTTTGCCGAGCAGCATCGGCGCAGCGGAGCGTCTTCGCTGGAGGCTGCGATTGCGGCAGTGCGCGAGCGCATGCGGCCCATCGTGATGACCAGCGCGGCGATGATCGCCGGCATGATTCCGATGTCGCTGGCGGCGGAAGTTACGGCGCCGCTGGCGCGCGCGGTCATCGGCGGATTGCTGGCGGCCACGGCGGCAAACCTGCTGGTGCTGCCGTTTGCTTTTGCCATGGTGCAGCGGCGCGCGAGCTTGAGTTCACCTTCACTTGATCCTGACGACCCTGAGAGCCGGTTTGCCGGCGCTCCGGAGGCGGCATGAAGACTGCACTCTTCGCGGCGGCGGCGTTGGCGTTGGCGTTGCCGGGATGCAACTCGTCAGCGCCAACGTCTGCGGCTGCGGCCAGCCCCCCGGCAACCCCCACGGTTGACGTGGTTCCGGTGGTGGCGCAGCCGCTCAGCATTGAAGTGCGCTTGCCGGGCGAATTGCAGCCTTACGAAGCGGTGGCGGTGTTTCCTAAGATCGCAGGGTTTGTGGAGTGGATTGGGGTTGACCGCGGCTCGCGGGTTAAAGCCGGGCAGTTGCTGGCGCGCATTTCAGCGCCTGAAGTGGGGGCGCAGCGCGCCGAGGCGCAATCGCGGTCGGAGGCTGCGCGATCGCAGGTCGCCACGGCTGAGGCCAAGCTGGCGGCTGACGAGAGCACTTACGAAAAGCTGAAGAGCGCCAGCCAGACGCCGGGCGTGGTTGCCGGCAACGATTTGCTGCAGGGGCAGAAAATGATGGACGCCGACCAGGCACAGCTCCGCGCGGCGCAGCGCAACGCCGAAGCCGCCGCGCAAGCCGTGCAGGCGGTCACGGCAACCGAGCAATACCTGAGCATCACAGCGCCGTTTGATGGCGTGGTGATCGAGCGCAACGATCATCCCGGTGCTCTGGTTGGGCCCAACCAGGCGGCGCCGCTGCTTCGCATTGAGACGCTGAATCGGCTGCGCCTGGTGGTGGCGGTGCCGGAAAACTACTCGGCTGACGTGCCTGAGGGTGCGCAGGTGCCGTTCACAGTGCCCTCGTTCCCGGGGCAAGAGTTTGCGGGCAAGCTGGCGCGCGTGTCGCACGCGGTCGATGTGAGGACCCGCACCATGCCGGTGGAGATCGAAGTGAGCAATCCGGCCGGGAAGCTTGCGCCCGGCACGTTCGCCGAGGTGCGCTGGCCGGTGCATCGCTCAACCGCGACGCTGTTCGTTCCGACTTCTTCGATTGCTACGAACTTGGAGCGCAACTTTGTGATCAGGGTGCGCGGCGGGAAGGCAGAATGGGTTGACGTGAAGACAGGCGCCACCGCCGGCAAGCTCACGGAAGTTTTCGGCGATTTGCGGGCCGGAGACGAAGTTGCGGTGCGCGGAACCGACGAGCTGAAGGCCGGCACTCAGGTCGTGGCGAGGACGGCGCCTGCTTCGTAAGGCGCCGCAACCGGCAGGGAGAAGCCATCCCGAGTGGTCAGGGCGATGAACGAAGCCGGCATTGACTTGAGCGCGGCAAAGCCGCAGCGCCTTACGCAGGAGCTGGCGAACGGCGCCGACCTGCTCATCACCATGGGATGCGGCGATGAGTGCCCGTTCGTGCCCGGGCTTGAGCGTGAGGATTGGCCGTTGCGTGACCCAAAGGGCAAAGACATCGACGAAGTGCGCCGGATTCGCGACGAAATTCGCGCCCGGGTCATCGAACTGGCTGCGAGGTTGTAGCCGGCCTTGCCGCTTGGCGAACACCACCACAGATGAGCAGCAAAGTTTTCATCACCGATCGTCAGGCGCTGGCGTGGCGCGGAAGACGGCTGGAGTATTTCACGGTCGCGTGGAATGCGCTTGAAGGCGTGCTGGCCATTGTGGCAGGCGCGATGGCAGGCAGCATCTCGCTGGTCGGCTTCGGGATCGATAGTTTCATCGAGGTCGCTTCGGCGGCGGTGCTGCTCTGGCGCATCTCGGTTGATGCCGACGAGCAGAATCGTGAGCGCAACGAACGGGTGGCATTGCGAGTGGTCGGCGCGTGTTTCATCGCGCTGGCAATTTACATTACGGTGCAATCAGTCAGAACGCTGCTGGCGCACCGAGCGCCCCAGCACAGCCTGTTTGGAATCGTGATCGCCGCAGCCTCGCTGATCGCGATGCCGCTTTTGTCTAGGGCGAAGCGGCGCGTTGCGGGCGAGCTGCGGAGCGCGGCGATGAGGGCCGACTCGCGGCAGACGGATTTCTGCGCCTATCTGTCGGCGATCCTGCTGTTCGGCCTTGCGGCGAACCGGCTGTTGGGCTGGTGGTGGGCCGACCCTGCGGCTGCCCTGATCATGGTTCCGCTCATCGCGAATGAAGCCCGCGAGGGGTTGCAAGGCAATGCGTGTGCCGAGTGCGCCGCGCGTTAGCCGTTGGCGTGCGATCTCCTGATCCGGGCGCGGTGCGCCTTGCGCCGACGCATTTTCTTCGCGTATTCAACCGCGGAACGAGTGCTGCCCGGTTTGCTTTCGGATGTGACCTCCGGTTTGGCCTGCGGTTCAATCGAAGTGACGTCGCGCTCTGCGTCATCTGCTTGCGTTCCTGCCATGTTGTTCTCCGTTTCTGTTGTGGCCCACGGGCACTTCCCCCGCCCCGGCGACGGCGATCGCGTTTACGAAGGATCGTGGGGTTCGCCGGCCTGATCTTCGCCGTGAATCTCAGCCGCCAGGTTGTGCAGCAAGGTTATGGAAAGATGGGCGTCGTGGGAGATGGTATCGTCCTTGATCTGCGCCGCGCGCCGCTCAATCTGGTTCAGTAGCTTGTCGAGCCGCGCCCAGGTGTGAGAGCTGGTTTTTCGGCGAACACTCATGGAAGCTCCGAAGCGCAAACGACGCAGCAGGCCGATGATTCAGATCATCGCGCGACGGCGAATCAGCGGATCTGGCGCGGCTTCAGCTCATCGGCGCTGGGCAGCCGGATGGAGCCACGATGCTTGCTCTCCTGAATGTGGTCCCAAATAAACTGCTGCAGCAGCCAAGCGCCGCGGCTTTCTGCGAGCGCGGTGTCTGAACACGGCACTTCGCTGACGATGGAGAAGCCCTCGCCGCATTCCGGGCAAACGATGATCAGCTGCGATTCCAGGCCGGTGCGGTTTTGCTTGCGCAGCCGCCTGGCGCTGACCGGCATTTCCCTGGCAGGCGCGTTGTTTACCACCGCGGAGGCCTTTCGTTGCGTTGCTTTGAATCGTAGGAGCCGCGCGAGCCGTGCTCGCCTTTCGGCCGCGCCTGGTTCACCGTCAGTGCGCGCCCACCGGAATCGCTGCCATTCAACGCGCTGATGGCCTTGGCCGCAGGTTCGTCGGCCATTTCAACGAAACCAAATCCCCGCGACCGGCCGGTGCTCTGGTCGGTGACGACAGCGGCGCTTTCAACCGGGCCAAATGGCTCAAACAGCGACCGAAGAGCTGAATCGGTCATGGAGAATGCAAAATTTCCGACAAAGATTTTCATGTTTGTTGCCTCAGTTCCGCCTGCAGCCCGCGATGCTTGCTCGCGCCGGCCGCAAACGCTTACTTCAGAGCGCCGGTGATGCAAACGCTCACAGGCTCAGCCGCGGTTCAGATTTCGGCGCCGGCTTAAGCAGCGGGCGATTTCGAACGCGGCGCAAAAGCTTCTTCTTGCGATTGCGCTGGTACCGTGCCCGATCACCGTTCCGTTGCGACATGTTGTTCTCCCGTGGACCCGCGCCTGGACAACTCGGAAAGCGTGGCGCGAATGCCTGCAGCTAAGAGGTGAAAGAGAAATTTCAGAAGGGCTGACTTAGCTCAGAGAATCTGAAAGAGGGACGCTTCGCTCTACTTCGACAGTAGCCCCCTCGGCAGGCAATGTCAAAGGTTAATCAGGGGCGGCGGTTACGCCTCATGCCGCGGTAACGACAGTGCCGAACACAATGCCGAGGCGCTGGGCTTCGTCGCGCACCACCGCGTAACACTCGCAGGCAGCGGCTTCCAGGCCCCGCAGGTCGCGGATCGTCACTTTGCCGCGTGAATAGTCGATGAGGCCCTTTCGCTGCAGCGCGCCGGCGGCAAGAGTGACGGAGGAGCGGCGCGTCCCGAGCATCTGCGCCAGGAAATCGTGCTTCAGCAGCAGGCAGTCCGAGCCGACTCGCTCGCGGCAGGTCAGCAGCCAGCGCGCCAGCCGCTGATTAATTTCGTGAAGCCGATTGCACGCGGCCGATTGCGCCATCAGCAGGATCTGCAGGTGAAGCAGCGCTTCCAGGCTGCGGCGAAGCGAGGGCGATCGCACAACTTCAGCGCGCAAGCGTTCGGCGTCAATGCGGAAACCATGTCCCGCTGCCTGGATAAACGTGGTGAGCGCCATCGGGCTGGTGCCAAAAATTCCCGGCAGCGAGACCACTCCTTCGCGGCCCACCACGCCGACTTCCACCGTGCCGCCGTTGCGCATCGTGATCACGACCGACGCCATGCCGTCTTCAAGCAGGTAGGCATAGACGATTTTTTTGTTGCGCGCCGCCAGGGTTTGCCCCTGCTTGAACGTCATGCGCGAAAGGTGCGGCACAAGGCGGCGAATTTCAGCGGGTGAGAGGCCCGCGAGCACGCGGTTCTTGTAGGTCGCCGGAGGGCCGTTGGTCGAAGCCATGCTGTTGTCCTTTGCGGGCGGGTTGAATCCCGTCTGGTATGCGCAAAGGCACGGCTTGCCAAGTTAAGCACGCGGGGAATTTGCGTAAGGAGACGCTGCCTGCAGCATACGCTTTATCACGCGCCCGGGAACATTGTTGGGCCATTGTGTGCGATATAGCACACAAACGTTCTATACTGGAGTTGCTGCTCCCGCCTGACGCCGTCCTGGCACTACCTGACGCCAAGCTGAATCAGCCGAAAGGAGTCGGCCATGCCTGCTGCGGGCACGCAACGCGCCTTGTGCCTCGGCCGCCGCCGGCCCTTCGCCATGATTCGCCACATTTCAAGCGTTCCCTGCTTTCGCTTCGAGAGAGCGGCCGGCACTTTCTCGCCCCACCAGGCGGCACTATGAAAATTCTGCTGTATTGCCCCGACAACGGCGTGACCCGCAACTTCATGCCGCATCTTTGGATGTTCCTGCTGAAATCGCTCACACCGCCAGGGCACGAGGTGTTTTTGATCGACGGCAACACCCAGCCGATGAACGACGCGCAACTGATTCGATTTGTACGCAAGGAAAACATTGAGCTCGTCGGCATCGGCGCGATGACGCGAATGATCGCGCGCGCATACCGGGTGGCCGATGCCATTCGCGCCGCGGGTGTTCGGGTCGTGATGGGCGGGCCGCACGTGACTGAAGTTCCTGACGAAGCGTTAGGCCGAGACGGCGGAGCTCGCCACGCCGACGCCATTGCGCTCGGTGAAGCTGACGAGACCTGGCCGGTAATTGTGGAAGACGCTGCGCGCGGCCAACTGAAAGAGGTTTACGCTCCGCTTGATGAGGCCGGCAAAGAACGCAAGCCGAGCCTTGGCGGCTATCCGCTGATCCGCTGGGACCAGATGGACCTGCGGCAGTTCAACCGCATCCCCGGCGTGGCCCGCCCGTTGATGTCAATGCTCAACACCGGCTGGGAGACGTTCCATCTCATCCCGATTGAATCGGGGCGCGGTTGCCCTTACGGGTGCGAGTTCTGCACGGTCACGGGCTTTTTTGGCGATTCGATTCGGTTCCGCTCGAACCAGAGCATCATCGACGAGCTGCTGCTGCTGAAGGCGGCGGCCAAGGCCAGCCAGGGCAAGATTGCCGTCTTCTTCGTTGACGACAATTTCGCCATCAACGTGAAGCGCACCAAGTCGCTGCTGCGCGACATGATTGCCGCAGGCGCGCAAACTTCGTGGGTGGCGCAGATCAGCGCAAACCTGCTGCGCGATGAAGAGCTGGTTGACCTGATTGCCGAATCCGGCGGCAAGTGGATTTTTATCGGCATGGAATCGCTCGATCCGGCGAACCTGGCCGACGTCAACAAAAGTTTCAACAAGCCTGCCGACTACGCTGCGGTGCTGGAGCGCCTGGCCAAACGTAATGTGTACGCCATTACGTCGTTTATTTTTGGGCTCGATAATGACCAGGTGGGCGTCGCCGATCGCACCCTCGAAGAAATTCGGAAGTGGCCGCCCGGGCTGCCTGTCTTCGGCCAGATTACGCCGTTCCCCGCAACTCCGCTGTACGATCGCCTGCTTAAGGAAGGCCGCCTGACGCGCCCCAAGCACTGGCTCGACTTTGCGCCCTTCCACATGGCGCACACGCCAAAGAAGATGAGCATTGCCCAGGTCGAGACGGAAGTGGACCACGCCTGGCGGTGTTCGTATGATCCGGCGCGGACGTCGCAGGCGCTGGATTCAATCCGCGACGAACCGGTGCCTTACAAGATCAGCCATCTCATTGCGCGCCTGTTCTTCCGCGGAATCTATTTTCCGCAGCGCGGCGCGTGGAGCTGGGTGAAGACGGTTGCGGCGCACAAGCATTTGATTGCCGGCCTGTTTCGCGAGGCGCGCGCTCGCGGCCTGAAGGGGAAACCCGGGTCCCGCCTGGAGTTTGAGCGTGCGGCGCCGTTCAGCGCGCAGGCGGCTGCGCCCGCGCCGCCGGAATTATAGGGCGTGAGGCGCGCGAAATGCGTGCTACACTTCGATTATGTTGACTACTCGCTGCCCAGTTTGTCGCGGCCGAATGACTGACGGATGTGGGCACGCCTGCAAAGCCTGCGGCGGCAGTGGTGACGCTCCGGCCAAAAATACTGCGCCGCCCCGTCCTGAGGTCCTGGCCAAGTGCCTTCCGCCCCGTCGCCTCGTCTCGAAGCCGGTTTGAGCAGAAGTCGCGCCAATAGTCCGACGGCGTGATCAGCCTGATGGGCTTGGCGATGTCCTTTCGAATCACCGCGCGCCGCACCCGTCTGCAACGACGTGGTCAAAACCAACTCTGCCCGGTCAGCTATAATCTGGGATTCTGGGAGGCGGCTGCCGAATGGCAACCAGCAACAGCGGCAAAGCGAAGCCCAAAGTGCTCGTAGTTGACGATGAACGCGTGATCGCCGACACGCTGGCCATCATCCTGAATCAGCACGGCTACGAAGCGTCGGCGGTTTACACCGGAACCGGCGCCGTCGAGCGCGCCCGCAACGACCGCCCTGACCTGATCATCAGTG
This sequence comes from Terriglobia bacterium, assembly GCA_021323935.1. GTDB lineage: Bacteria > Acidobacteriota > Terriglobia > Terriglobales > Acidobacteriaceae > JAFAIN01. The sequence continues at coordinate 8,240 of JAJPJZ010000304.1, forward strand.
ACGTCATCATGCCTGACATGAACGGCATTGAAGCAGCCATCAACATCCGCAAATTTCTGCCGGCGTGCAAGATCCTGCTGTTCTCAGGGCAGGCGGCGACGGCGAATTTGCTGGAATCGGCGCGCGCGCAAGGGCATGAATTCGAAATCCTGGCAAAACCCATACATCCTCAGGACCTGCTGGCCAAGCTGAAGAGCTGAGTGAGCTACTTTCGACGACAGGCAGACGCATACTCCGAATTCCGCCCCGATTATCCGGAAGAATTATTTCGATATGTGGCGTCGCCAGTGCCACGGCACCGCTGCGCCTGGGATTGCGGCACCGGCAGCGGGCAGGCGGCGCAGCGGCTGGCCGACTATTTTGATCGCGTCATCGCCACCGACATCAGCGTTGAGCAGATTGCACACGGTCGCCGGCGCGAAAACATTGAGTATCGCGTGGCTGCAGCGGAAGCCAGTGGCCTGGCTTCCGGTTCGGTTGATCTCGTCACGGTTTGCCAGGCGCTGCATTGGTTCGACCGGCCGCGTTTTTTCTCTGAAGCGCGGCGCGTGCTTGCGCCCGGCGGCGCGGTAGTGGTTACGGTATACGGAGATGCGCAAATCGCCGGTGATGCGCTATTACATGCGATGCTGCACAGCTTCAGCAAAGAATTTATGGGCAGCTATTGGCCGCCCGATCGCAAGCTGGTGGATGATCTTTATCGCGACATCGAGTTCCCTTTTCCGCTGCTGCCAGCCCCTGAGATCGCGATGGAGAAGCAATGGACGCTGGCGCAACTGGCCGGCTATATGCGCAGTTGGTCATCAACCGCGCGCTATGTGGAGCGCCATGGCGTCGATCCCGTGCAGGATGTGGAGCGAGAGATGCTGCGCCTTTGGGGAGACCCGAACACCCGCAGGACGGTGCGGTGGCCCTTTCGAATCTTTGCCGGCCGCTTCGAATAGCCGGCAACAATTCCGATTTTGCGGGGCGCGATGCGATGGCAACCAAGTGCGCCTGCGGCACGTCCGATGCAGCAGCGTAGAATTTCCTGTCGCTGCCGGAGCATCCGGCGTGCCGTTCCGTCGTTTACCGGAGTTTGAATGCTGGCTGAGCTGCTTGGGCGCTGGCCCGTCATAAAGCAAATCAAGAGCGGCGACTTTCGAGCCACTGGCGAGACTGCCTGGTCCGACCACACGCGCGAGCTTCGGCCCAAGATTCACGATTGCGAGCAGACCCGCTCCATTTGCCCGTATTGCGGCGTCGGCTGCGGGCAAGTGATTTACCACAAGAACAACCAGATCGTGCAAATTGAAGGCGACGTGGATTCGCCGATTTCGCGCGGCCGCCTCTGCCCCAAAGGCGCCAACACCAAAGAGCTGCACACGCATCCGCACCGCCTGCAGAAGGTGAAGTACCGCCGGCCGTTCTCGAAAAAGTGGGAAGAGCTCGATCTAGAGCTTGCAATGGATATGATTGCCGACCGCGTCTGGCAATCGCGCAAGCACACTTTCAAGGAACAGCAGGACGGACAGACCGTGATGCACACTGAAGCTATCGCGCATCTCGGCGGCGCCACGCTCGATAACGAAGAGAACTACCTGATCAAAAAACTTTTCAGTGGAGGTTTGGGCATGGTTTGCGTCAGCAACCAAGCCCGAATTTGACACAGCTCCACGGTGCCCGGTCTGGGCACCTCCTTCGGGCGCGGCGGCGCCACCACAGCGCAGCAGGACCTGGCCAACGCCGACGCTATTCTGATCATGGGATCTTCGATGGCTGAAAACCACCCTGTGGGCTTTCAGTGGGTCATGGAAGCGCGCGAGCGCGGCGCCAAGATCATTCATGTGGACCCGCGGTTCACCCGCACCTCAGCCATGGCTGACCTGTGGACGCCGCTGCGCGCCGGCACTGACATCATCTTTTTAGGCGGCATGATCAACTACGTGCTGCAGAACGGCCGCTGGTTCAAGGAATACGTTCGCCATTACACCAACGCTCCCATGATCATTCGCGAAGGCTTCCAGGACACTGAAGACCTCGGCGGATATTTTTCAGGGTGGGATGCTGAAAAGAAAAAATACAGCCCTGAGACCTGGCTCTATGAAGGCTCGCCCGATAAGGACAACGGCGAAAAGGCCGGCCACGCCGGGCCCGGCGGCGGCCACGGCAAAGACCGCGGCGGCGAAGCCAGCGACGTAGGCAAGTTCCACGCAGATGATTCTCTCGAGCATCCGCGCTCGGTTTTCCAGATCCTGAAGAGGCACTTTGCGCGCTACACGCCTGAGATGGTGGAGCGTGCCTGCGGCGTTCCGCGCAACGTGTTTCTGAAAATCTGCGACGCTTTTTCTTCGGCTTCAGGTCCTGACAAGACTGCCGCGATTTGTTATGCGGTCGGCTGGACGCAGCACTCCAAGGGCCCGCAGATCATTCGCGCGGCGGCGGTGCTGCAGTTGCTGCTGGGAAATATCGGGCGGCCGGGCGGCGGAATCCTGGCCCTGCGCGGCCACGCTTCCATCCAGGGCTCGACCGACATTCCCACGCTGTATGACATTCTTCCCGGTTACCTGCCGATGCCGTTTTTCGAATCGGACTCGCAGAAGCTGAAGCAATACATCAAGAAGCACAGCGCCCGCACCGGCGTGTGGGCGAACTTTGATCGCTACATCGTCAGCCTGCTGCGCGCCTGGTACGGCCAGGCCGCGAGCGACGCGAACGACTGGTGCTTTGAATGGCTGCCGCGCGTGACCGGCGATCACAGCGAGTTCGGCTTCTGGCTGAACATGCTCGACGGCAAGGTGGATGGATTGTTCATCATGGGCCAGAACCCCGCGGTGGGAGCGCCCAATGCCCGGCTTGAACGCAAGGCGCTGGCCAACCTGAAGTGGCTGGTGGTGCGCGACATGGTGGAGACGGAGACTGCAGCCTTCTGGTATGACTCGCCTGAAGTGCACCGCGGCGAGTTGAAGACGCAGGACATCGCCACCGAAATTTTCCTGATGCCGGCCTCAGGCTCGGCCGAGAAAGACGGCTCATACACCAACACGCAACGCCTGGTGCAGTTCCATAACAAAGCCGTCGATCCGCCCGGTGACGCGCGCAGCGAGAGCTGGTTTGTTTACCACTTGGGGCGCAGGCTCAAAGAGAAAGCGCGCCTCGATCCCAGCCCGCGCAACCAGCCGCTCATCAACCTCACGTGGGACTACTCAACCCACGGCAAGCATGCCGAGCCGCGCGTGGAAGAAGTTGTGGCTGAGATTAACGGCTACACCTTCGCCGATCGCAAGCCGGTAAAGGACTACGATGCGCTGAAGAATGACGGCTCAACTGCGTGCGGCTGCTGGATCTACAGCGGCATCATGCCTTCGCCGGGGGAGAACAAGGCCAACCAACGCGAGCCGCAGGACGAACTGGGGCACGGCTGGGCATTTTCATGGCCTAAAGATATCCGCATCCTTTATAACCGTGCATCGGCCCGGCCCGATGGCCAGCCCTGGAGCGAGCGCAAAAAGCTGGTGTGGTGGGACGCGGAAAAGAAGCAGTGGGCGGGCCGCGACACCCCCGATTTCAAAAAAGACATTCCGCCCGACCATAAGGGCGACCTGCATCACGGCGGCGGCACTGAAGCCATTCCGGGCGACAAGCCTTTCATCATGCATCCTGACGGTGTGGGCTGGCTTTACGTTTCGAGCGGACTGAAAGATGGTCCCTTGCCCACGCACTTCGAGCCGCTGGAGTCGCTCTTCCACAATCCCGTGTATCCGAACGTGCAGCATAATCCGCCGGCGGAGAAAAAAGAG